>JAEZLC010000158.1 GCA_023435965.1 Cyanobacteria bacterium OH_CDB_58
TGTTTCTTTTTGAGTCGTTGAGATGTATTCATTTAAAAGCTCAAGTTTTTTCTCCATTCCTATGTTAGATTGCATAACCTCAGCATTTTTCGCAACGAAATCGTTTATTTCAGCTTCCAGTTTAATATTTGGTTTTTGAAGGACCAAAACAGCATCAGAAAAACTTTGTTGTATATGTTTTATCATATGAGATCTTTGAGCCAAAGGAATTGTATCAACCCATTCTTTAGGAAAAGTCCCGACAAAAGAGTTAGGCAATTTATTGACCAAGGCTAATATATCAGCTGGATTTTCCAACGCCTGTCTTTTTAAAACAGAAGTCAAACCTGAAAAAGCAACATTTTTTGAGAGTTTGGGCTTCTCATTTGAGTTCGAATTAGAAAAAGTCGACTTGTATAAATTTATAGATTGATTTATCTGCATCATTACCTTCCAACTTACCCTCTATAAATCTTATAAAGGTGTGGAATTGCCATTTTTTAAAAAAAGGTTAATAATTTGTATAAAAATTAGTATATAATCTTAAAATGATTCAATTTCTCTCAAATTTAAAAAATATTTTTGATTTTAAAATTAGAAAATTAACAAAATTTTCTAAAAAGAATTATGTTGAAAAAAACGAAGACAAAACTGACCTTTTCAAAATTAATGAACTAAAAAAAAGAGAAGAAGAATTAGTAAGCAAATACTCACTTGAGGAATTTCGACAAAACTCCACCATAAGAAATTACACAGACAACCTTTATTTATTAGATATTTTAGACACTCATCTTCACTTACAAAACCAAGAACACCTAGATATTCTGGATGTAGGTTCAAAAAACTGGGAATATGTGAAAGCTGAATATTATTTTTTCAAAGCCCACAGCAAAAATATGTGCCTAAACGGAATAGAACTCGATGCTCACCGCCTGTACAGCAACTTTTATTCTCGCAGTGAAGTCGCAAAATATCATATCAAAAAGCTCGAAGACACCGAATATATTGAGGGAGATTTTCTTAAACATAACAAAAAGTACGATTTCATAATCTGGATTCTACCGTTTATAAAAAAGTATCCTCATTTACAATGGGGGCTGCCTCTTGAATATTTCAAACCCAATGAAATGGTTAAACATGCACACGAGTGCCTGAAAAAGAATGGGCAACTGTTTATTGTAAATCAAGGAAAAGAAGAATTCGAAATTCAAAAACAGCTTTGCAAACAACTCTCGATAGAAATTCAAGAATCACATAAAATACAAAGCCCATTTTCAAATTACAAAATGGACAGATATATAGTCTTATCCACCAAAAAGGAGTATTAAAATGAAGAAAATTCTACTAACGCTTATACTTTTTCTAACAATCTCAATGCCTGTTCTCGCACTACCGGAAAAACCAGTTGAAGCAAAAGATTTCAGTTACTTATTCAACAGCATAAATGGATTGAGCGAAAGCCAGCTAAAGCAGCATAACACTTTGTATTTAAGGTATGTAAAAAAACTGAATGAACTAAATGAGAAAATAGAAAAAGCTGACAAATCAACTGCTAACGCTGCACATTCTGAGTACAGAAGTTTGAAAATTGATCGATCTTTTTCAAATAACGGAGTACTTTTGCACGAAATGTATTTCTCTAATCTGACTTCAAAAAATACAGAACTGTCAAAGGAATTGAAAAGCAAAATATGTTCAGACTTTGGTTCCTTCGAAAACTATATTTCTGACTTGCAAGCCTCAATGAGAGCAACCAGAAACGGATGGGTCATTTCAGTTTACAACTGTACTACCAATAAAATTGAGAATTATATTTTTGAATCGCACGATCTCAACGTCCCGGTAAATAGCCCCATAATTTTAGCGATAGATGTTTGGGAGCATTCCTACATGATAGACTACGGGATAGACAAAGAATCTTACATAAAAACTTTGTTCAAAAATATTGACTGGCAGATTGTTTCTAAAAGATATTCAAAAGCTCTAAAAAATTAAAAACAAAACAACAAAAAACAAACACCTTGAGAAAAGGTGTTTGTTTTCTTATTCCATCAGCAAGAGCTTATTTTACGCTCTCTCCCTTTTTAGTTTTCACAATGATATCTAATATATCATTTTCCATTTTTGTCAATTTTTCTAGAGTTTCTGGAGATTGTACGGCTTTCCATTCCGCAAGTTCCTTTTGGAATACTTCTGATGGAATGATGCATTCACCTGTTCCAACTTTGGTTTTATATCTTTGAGTAAATTCTTCAATAAATCCTGCATAAGTATCAACAATCATATCTGACACTATATTTGCATTCTTCAAGAACAATTCTATATCCTTATCTATATTATTTCTCAACCTAGGAGAAACATCGATTGTACCCAAAGCGGTTTCAGCGATAGACCTCTTACCAGTATTCGGTCCAAGCCCCATATACTGAACGGCCATTTTTGCACTGTCTGATGCCATTTGCATATCAGCCGTGATTCCCCAGCTTCCATCGATGTTGTAGAATCTTTTTTCACTTGAGTGACCGCCAAAGTCACACACAAGCTCTGAGAATACCTGTTCAAAACCGAACTCTTCATTTTCAGAAGCCTTAGGATACATCGCTCCGCCGTAGCTTCCTCTAGGATCCAGAGTGATGAAGTCTACTTTGTTCGGGATATGCCAAGGAATATTTTGTTTTTTCGCTATGTCATACATAATTTGAAGGTTAAGAGCGTGTCCGCACTCGTGAGAAGTAACAATAGCTTTTCTGTGGTCAGAATCTTTCACAGAAGAAGGTCTTCCTGATGTAGCCTGTAAATATGCTTCTGTAAAATCAGACTTATCAATGGCTTTATGCCCTCTTTCTTTAGAAACGTTTCTCGCTTTGTCAAGCAGATCCATCAAGTTTACAACTGAGAAATATGCTGTTGTTTCAGCTATTCCCTGAATAACCTTGGATTTTTCTTCAGGAGTATCGCCCGCAATCTTCAGACCATTCTTCTTGATGTAGTAATTTAATACATCTATTCTATCCTTTTTATCTTGAGGAGAGTACACCACAATCTGATCTAAGAACTTGTATGGCTTTTGAATTGCTTCATCTATATATTCAGGATAATTTGCAGAACCGACTATAACAAGGTTTATATTTTCATTTCTTCTTACATTTTCCATTTCTGTCAATAATTGAGAGAAGGCTTTTTGCTCATATATAGAAGATATGCCTGTTAGTGGATTAGCTCCAAAGTTATCGAAGTTTTCGATAAAAATCATTGCCGACTTGTTTTTATTTGCTTCAGCCTGAGTTTTTGCCATATTCACAAGCTTTTTGATTTTCAGCTCTGACAAATCAGCGTTTTGAGATAAAGCGTCTATATCCTTAAGTGCAAAGTCTCTTGCATTGATTGATATAAAAGGAATATTCGCCTCACCAGCTATAGCTTCTGCCGTGTGTTTTCTTCCACCACCTGATGAACCATGGCTTGAATAAATAATAAATCCTTTTGTACCTATTGATTTATCTTTTATCTGTCTCACAATACTTGCAGCTTCTGACTTTGTCATATCGTTACCGACGATATCTTTTAATTTCTTGCCTGTGTCAAAAACCACTTTAAACGATGAATTTGAATCCGTGGTTTTCAGCAATCCTTTTGTCTGCTTAAGATAGTTATTCACGTCCGCAAGAGATATTTCTTCTTTATCCACATAGTATGCCGCGATATTTTTCATTAGCTTGATAGTTTTTTCAGGGAAAGTACCGTCTTGCATATTCGAAACCTCAATGCTTCTGCTTATCGCATTTGGTTTGAAGAGTTTTTTAGTTTCTTTCTTAACAAACTCAAGGCTCTCTGTAAGAATTTTCTTAGTATCATCAGCATTTAAAATAGGTAGTGAATGAAGTCCGTAATCTTCAAGTGATTTTTTCAAGGCAGGACTTGAAACGTTTGCGTAATATGTATCTTTATTTGAAGTCAGGATAAGTCTTACATTATTCGGTTTGTTCATCGGAGGTTTATTTTCCAACAAATGCATATCATCTTCCGTAATGATAGGAACCATTCTTCCATTAGACTCTGCCATATCCGAGTGACTCAATAAAGAGATAAAATCAGCAACTATAACAGTCGTTTTATCTGGATTTTTTCTTGCATTTTCAACCACCTTACCCAAATAATCAAAAGAAATATTTTTGTTCATGAAGATAAGATCTGTATTTTTAGCATTCAAATTTTTATATTCCTGACCCGGTTTATTGATAAGATTTGCAAAACTGCTGAGAAGGAACTTAGAAGCATCAGCATTGTCTTGATCATAGATAACAAACATATCAGAGCCAAGATCTACATTTTTCCACAGATTGTCCGCCCTATCATCATAAAACTTCAAATGGACTTTTTCGCTTGCAGGTGTTTTTTCTACCATGGTTGCAGATTGAAGTTCTGTCACGAACTTATTTCCCATTTTGAATACGGAATCATTCTGCGAAGACAGAATCCCCATCAATAGCATATTATCAGTGAAAACTTCCGAATCCTGTGCCTGACTTAAAAGACTGTAAATATAGTTCAAATCAGCAACTAAATCTTTAGATGGCGGAGGATTTTTTGTCATTCCTCTAGGGATATCAGAACGCTCCAAACCTTCATAAACACTTTCAAGCTCCTTTTTGATTATCGGCGTTATTTTATTTCTGGTTTTTTCACTTTTCAAAATATCAGCACTGACAAGATTTTCTAACGGAGCCGAAAGCAGATAACCCGTTGTAGGATCATGCTTTTTCTCACCTGAGTTAAGGTCTTCGATATACTTGTCCAAATCTTCTAATAATGCTGCATACAAATGCTGATGGGTAACTTCTTTATGCCTAAATTCTTTAGCCACATCAACCGCTGTGTTCCATTCACGCTTAGAGTGCGGAGTAAATGTATCTTGCATATCATCGAACATTTTCTCTTCTCTTGATTTAAACAACCCGCCAAAGCTTACGTAATAGCCTTGTAGAGTTTGTGCATCGACTTTCGCAAGTTGCTCATTAGGCAATTCTTGAACACTTGTTTTATTCAACAAGTCCAACTTATTCACAGGCGAACTTTTAAGCTTGAGAACCTTGTTCTCACTAGCATCTATACTTTTAATCATGTATTTTAATACCTCTCTACCTCAAACACCTGAATGCTTTAAGGAACAGTTTTGATTTTTTTTGCTAGTTTGCAGGTGTGTTTTTAACAATTATTAATATGGGATAAAAAAAGACCTCTTTCGAGGTCTTTTGAATATTATTTATAATTCAATTTATTTTTTTGAGCCAAACTTAGAGCTCTTTTTGCTTTTCGGTTTTGACATTTTATTAGGTTTGCTAAATCCACCCTCAGATTCCTTTTTATACCTTTTGGGCTTATCAAAACTTCTTTTTGCATCTTTTTTGAATTTTTTAGGCTTATCTTCAGATTTATCCGATTCATCTTTGAATCTTTTAGGATTATCTCTAAGCGATTTAACCGCACTAATCATCTCATCCAAGCTCAAGTCATTATTATTCTTTTGCCTGCTGCTTCCATAATTGCGTTTACCTTCTGATCTTGGTCCTCTTTCAGAGAATCTTCTGTTTCTAGATTCACGAGGTCCTCTCGATCTTCTTGAACCATAATCAGAATCATTTGAATCATCTTCAAACACAATATTTCTATCGATTTTTCTGCTTTCTTTATTCATAGACATTTTCAATAATGCAGAAGCTACTTCAATCAAAGAAACATTCTCATTGGTCATAGCCATAACTTTATCTGAAAAATCAGTTAAATCGTCACACTGAATGATATTGTTTATCTTTTTCAAGAACAAATCCATTCTTGAATTTTCAAGCTCTTCATAAGTTGGGACTTCTCTTTTGTGAATAAGCATCCCATTTGCTCTTTCAATCCTTCTCAAAGCCTGTACTTGTCTTTTTGAAACGAACGTAAATGCCTTTCCTGAAGTTCCTGCACGTCCTGTTCTTCCAATTCTGTGGATATAATCCTCGTCATCGCGTGGCAAATCGTAATTAAACACCGCTTCGATGTTTTTAACGTCTATTCCTCTTCCTGCAACATCAGTTGCAACAAGAATTTCTACACTTCCGCTTCTAAACCCTCTCATAACTTTTTCTCTTTGAGTTTGGTTCATATCACCGTGAAGTGCATCTGCGAAATATCCTCTTGATTTTAAAAACTCAACTGACTTGTCAACTGCACTTTTTGTATTACAAAAAACAAGTGAAAGTTTAACTTTATGAAGATCCAAAAGTCTTGTTAAAAGCTCCATTTTAGATTTTTCGACAACTTCGAAATAAAGTTGTTCAATATCAGGAGTATTCTGGATATTATCTGTAACATCAACAAGATTTGGATTGTTTTGAAACTTTTTAGTTAATTCCACTATATCTTTAGCCATAGTTGCTGAGAACAAAATTGTCTGGCGATTAACGGGAACATCTTCTAAGATAACGTGAATGTCTTCTCTAAAGCCCATATCAAGCATCTCATCCGCTTCATCGAGAACAACCATGCTCACGTGATCAAGCTTGATAGAACCGCGTCTTAAGTGATCCATAAGTCTTCCGGGCGTAGCCACAACGATTTTTGGAGATTTCTGAAGTGCATTAAACTGTTTATCAATTTGTTGCCCGCCATATACAGAAACTACGGTTACGTTATCCTGATATTTGCTTAGCTTTTCAAACTCTTTATGAACTTGAATAACAAGTTCTCTGGTCGGGCATAAAACCAATGCCTGTATGTGTTTATTATCCGTATTTAAATCAAGCTTTTCTATAATAGGGATAGCAAAAGCAGCTGTTTTGCCGCTTCCGGTTGGTGCTTTGGCAATAATATCATTACCAAGCATAATCTGAGGGATCGCTTCTGCTTGAATAGAAGAAGGCTTTTCAAATTTCATGTCATTTAATGCGTCTAACAGGGATTGTGACAGATTCAAGTCATTAAACCCTTGAACCGCCATAGGAGTTTCTAGTGTTGTCATATTAATCTTTCTCTAGTGTTGAAATGCTCTTTACGAACTTAAATGTAAAAAGAGCATTCGAGAATTACATTAAAGACAGAAACTGTATTATCAAAATAACACGAACAAATTATAAATACCGTAATCAAGAAGAAACATTAAGTTGAATATTATCAATATGAAATAATCGAGCCAACTCCAAGTTCCTTAACTCTTAAATGTCTTGCCAGCTCTATCTTTGAATTAAAATCTGTACAATGACAAGGGTACACACTCTCAATATTTTGTTTTACCAAATATTCTATCGTTTTTCGCATAACTTCAACTTTTGGAGAGATAAGATGAAACCCTCCTATCAATGACTTGATGTGGTCTTCCCGCAAAAAATCCTTAGCATATCTAACTATATTACAAACCCCGCTATGCGAGCATCCCACAATAACCACCAAACCATCGTCAGTTTTATGCACTAAAGCAGAA
>JAEZLC010000139.1 GCA_023435965.1 Cyanobacteria bacterium OH_CDB_58
GAAGTAAATGCTGTAAAAAATTCTCCCAAAAAACTAAAGAACCTTTCTATCGCTGTTAATTTAGAACCTTGTTCACACCACGGAAAAACTCCTCCCTGTGCGGACATGATTATAAAAGAAGGGTTTAAAAAAGTAATAATAGGGATGATTGATCCCAACCCGATCGTATGCGAAAACGGGGTAAAAAAACTAAAAGATGCGGGGATTGAAGTTATAACGGGTATTTTAGAAGATGAGTGCAAAAAACTAAACGAGGTTTTTGTTAAAGACCAATTAGAAAAAAAACCTTTTGTAGTAATAAAAACAGCAACGACTTTGGATGGGAAAATAGCTTGTCAAAACGGCAGTTCCAAATGGATTACAAGTGAGAAATCAAGAAAAATTGTACAGAAGTTAAGAAACAAATACGACGCTATCCTAACCGGTTCAAACACAATCATAAAAGATAACCCTAGTCTAACTTGCAGAATAAGAAACGGTAAAAACCCAATAAGGATCATCATAGACTCTCAGCTTAGAACAAATCCTCAAAGCTGCGTATACAACAACGACGGGACTAAAATTTATATAATAACATCCAAAACATCCCTCCTATCAAAAAAACATACCTATCCTAAAAACGTTGAGTTCATAGAATGCAGTTTAAAAAAAGAAAAAATTGATCTTAAAGAAGCCTTAAACAAACTCTATAAAAAAGGAATAAAAAGCGTCTTGGTCGAAGCAGGCGGCGGGTTAAACCATGCTTTTATAAAAGAAAATCTGGCGGATAAATTAATCCAATTTATTGCACCCAAAATCCTTGGGGACAAATTAGGTATAAACTTTGTAGAAGGTTTTAGCAGAAACGATATCAACAAAGCGAACCTGCTTGAAATATCACAAATAAAAAATTTAAATCCTGACATAATGATTGAAGCCTATTTTCGAAAACAGCAAAAAACCAACTAACAAATTTTTTAACTTTCGGGTTTTAAACTAAAAAAGGACGTTAAAATGATTAACAAAATTGGAATATCTCAAAATAAAGCGGCAAGTTTCAAGCAAAACCTTAACCCAGAGGCAAGAAGCCCTAAAGGCAAATTAGCCCAATTCAAAGACTATTTTATACAGGATACAAAGAGATCCATGCCTGCAAGTTTGGCCTTTGCTGGGATTTGGTCATTAATAGATGCAAAAAGAGGAAAAGGCAAGCTGTCGAATGTGCTTCTTTCAAACATAGGATTTTTCTCCCTTGCAAATGCTGTTTTTTCAGCCGTAAATTCAGCCTTCAAAACGAACTCCAAATAACAACAATGAAATCTACATACCGCAATTATTTTCAAACAATACTATAATTAAAGTATTATAATATAGTGTTGTTTCCTTTATAATAGAGCTATGAGTCAAAATTTATCAGACAAAATACATAATTTACAGAAAAACTTTCTAGAATTAAACAATCTGTTCGAGCTTAATATAATATCAAATCAGGCTTACTCAATAGAAGATTTAATCTCCAAAATAGGTTTTTTTATATCCTCGACCCTGAACATCAAGGATGTTTATTTTTTCACTAGACACAACAATATTTTTCAATCAAAAAACCTTTCTGGGGCAGACTCAAGAAATTGTGAATTCGATATAGACAATGCTCCGTTTTTAACGCTTGCTAAAGACAAATTAATCAACGTTATAAATGAAGACGGAACCCCCATCTACAAAACATTTTGGGAGACATACGGCTTAACTGAAATAAACAGCAAGTATTTCAGGGTTTTTTATAAAGATGATGCTCCGTTTTGTATTTGTTCAGTAGGGCTTAAAGAGAATAACGAGGAATTTTCTGATGAAGAAATCCTTTCGTTAAACAAAATTTTTCACTGCATCGAGCCTATTTTAATTAAATTTGCAAAACAAAAAGAACAAGAGTTTCAGATAAAAGATCTTCACAAATCCTTGCACAACCTGTCTATTTTATACAATATCTCTCAGGCGGTTAATTTTATCGATGATTTAAAAGGGTTAATCCAAGTAATTCTAGGCAAAGCACTAGAAACTATCGAGGCAGAAAAAGGCTCTCTAATGCTTTATGATTACACTGACAATACCCTGCAAGTAAAAGTAGTATACGGGCTTCAGGATTCCAAGTACGAATTCGACATAAACAACGGCGTTGTTGAGTGCTCTAAAATAAAGGTCAACGAGGGGATTGCAGGAAAAGTTTTTGCAGAGAAAAAGTCCATAATTACAAACCTCGGACAAAACGATCCTAGATTTACAAAGTCAGGAATAGGCGGAAATGTCTCATCACTGATTTGTGTTCCTCTTGTAGCAAAGGGTGAAGCTATCGGGGTTATCAACATTACGAACAAAAAACATAACAAACTATTTAACAAACAAGACCTTGAGTTCATTGAAGCACTTGCTAACCAAGCAGCGATAGCCATAGACAATGCAAAACTATACGAGCTTGCTACAAAAGACGGGCTGACAAAACTTTATATATACAGGCATTTCTATTCGCTTCTTGAAACAGAACTCAAACGAGCGGGCAGATACAAGCATGTATTATCCCTGCTTATGATGGATATAGATAACTTTAAAAGCATAAATGACACGTACGGACACCTTGTTGGGGATAGGGTTCTAAAAGAAATAGCCGCAACAATAAAAAATACCGTAAGAAACATTGATATTCCCGCAAGGTACGGCGGAG
>JAEZLC010000159.1 GCA_023435965.1 Cyanobacteria bacterium OH_CDB_58
GTAGGTACTGTATCCGGTAAAGTAAGGGCATTATTGTCAGATTCTGGAGAAAGAGTTAAAAAAGCTGGGCCATCTACACCAGTAGAAATATTAGGCCTGACTGAAGTTCCCCAAGCTGGAGATTATTTTGAAGTTGTCGAAAATGAAAAGGCTATGAGAGCAATTGTTCAAGATCGTAAAAATAAAGAAAGAACAACAAGGCTTGAAGCAATGATGCCTTCTCACGTAAGAAATGAAGTAGTAGGCTCTGGCGAAGATGAAATCAAGAAATTAAACTTAATCATAAAAGCTAATACAAACGGTGCTGCTGAAGCTGTTGCTCAAGCTGTAAGACAGTTAGAGTCAAAAGAAATCGTAACTAAAATTGTTCACGTTGGAGTAGGTGATATTTCTGAAGCTGATGTTATGTTGGCAAGTGCTAGTAATGCCATAGTTTTAGGCTTTACAGTAAAAGAAGACCTTAATGCACAGATAGCTGCTGAAAAAAATGGTGTTTCGATTAAAAAATACAACATAATTTATCAAGTCTTAGAAGACCTTGAACAAACTATGTTAAGCTTGTTAGAGCCTGAAATAAAAGAAGTTACATTGGGTAAAGCAGAAGTTAGGCAGATATTCACTATTGGAAAAACTTCTAAAATTGCCGGATGTTATGTTTTAGAAG
This sequence comes from Cyanobacteria bacterium OH_CDB_58, assembly GCA_023435965.1. GTDB lineage: Bacteria > Cyanobacteriota > Vampirovibrionia > Gastranaerophilales > Gastranaerophilaceae > JAEZOG01. The sequence goes on from JAEZLC010000159.1 coordinate 665, forward strand.
GCAAAATTGTTAGAAATAAAACCGCTATAGTAGTTAGAGACGGTCAAGAAATCTTTAAAGGTCAAATTGATCAACTTAAACGTTTTAAAGAAGATGCCAAAGAAGTCGCTCAAGGGTTTGAGTGTGGTATTTCCTTTAATAAGTTTAATGATCTGCAAGAAGGTGACATAATAAAAGTATCGACGACAGAAGAAGTTGAGCGTCAGGTTTTAGTATAAGAATGGATTTATAAATGTCTTTAAGAAATGAACGAGTTAGAAAAACATTAATGAAGGAAATTTCTGATATTATTCAAAAAAATATCAGAGATCCTAGAATAGCTGGTATTGTATCTATAACGGATATAGATATTTCGCATGATAATTCTTTTGCAAAAGTATATTTTTCTGTATTTGCTTCAGATGAAGCAAAAAAACAGACAATTCAAGCCTTAGAAGATAACACTTCAAAAATCAGGTACGAAGTCGGTAAGAGAATACGTTTAAGACTGACTCCTGAATTAAAGTTTATCATAGATGATTCCATCGAAAGAGGAACCAAGGTTACTGAATTAATAAATAAAATTTCTCGCGGAGAAATCTAGTTTTTCATGTTCGGTTTCATTAATATTAATAAGCCTAAGGGCATCACATCGCATGATGTCATTTATAGGTTGAGAAAAGCAACAAAAATTAAACAAATAGGGCATGCTGGAACATTAGATCCCCTTGCTCAAGGTGTTTTGCCCGTTGCAGTCGGCAAGGCTACTCGACTTATTGAGTATCTATCGGATGAAAAAGGATATTGTGTGACTTTTGAATTCGGTAAAATATCTGACACATATGATACTGAAGGCACAATAGAGAAGTTTTCAGACATTCTCGTCACTAGGGAAAATCTGGAAAATATACTTTGTGAGTTTGTTGGAAATATTACTCAAATACCTCCTGCATATAGTGCAGTTCATTATAATGGAAAAAGACTTTATGAACTTGCCAGAGAAGGTCTTATTCCCGAGGATATTCCCAAAAGGATAGTTACTGTCGAAAAAGTAGAAATACTTTCCTTTGATGAAATCTCTCAAAAATGTGTAATGGATATTAATTGTTCAAAGGGAACGTATATAAGAAGTATTGTGCATGACATAGGGCAAAGACTTGGTTCTGGTGCTGTTATGACGGACTTAGTTAGGACGAAGTCCAGTAATTTCAAAATAAATTCTGCTGTTGAACTTGAGAAACTCCAGACTTCATTAGATGTTGGCTCAGTGTTGATTAATCCTCTTGAAGTTTTATCATTTAATAAGATTCAGTTGAGTGATGATGAGTTTTCAAAAGTAAAAAACGGAAATCCGTTTCCTGCACAAGATGATCTCGGCGAAGCTGAATTAATGTTGGAGTATAATAATAAACTTGTAGCTATAGCAACAGCCACGGAGAATATTATAAAAATAGATAAGGTTTTTGTATGAAAAAATTACTTTTAATCATATTAATGTTATTCATTGTGCAACCCGTAAGAGCCTATGATTACGCCCAAATGTGTGCAAACACACCTTATCCTGTCAGTAATAAGTTTTCTCAATTGGTATCGAATGCAACAGGAATGAATTTTTTGCTGACGCAAGTAGTTGAAGCACAAATTCAAAAACAATTATCTAAAGAATTAAATTCTAAATTCAAAGTGAAAATAAAACCATATGGAGCAAAAAATTTTATTGACGGTAAATTTAAGTCAATGGAACTTACTTCAAAAAAAATCATTTATGGTGGTTTGTACATCTCAGATTTTCGAGCGAAAACTGTTTGCGACTTCAATCATGTGGTACTAAAAGCAAAAAGCAAAGATATATTATTTCCTCAAAATCTTTTATATAACTATTCTGGCATTATTACCAGCCAAGATTTTCAAAATACAATTATGTCAAAAGAGTATCTTAATGCTCTTACTAAACTTAATGTTACCATTGGCAACAAAGTCATTTTTAAAATATTTGACCCTACTGCAAAAATCGAAGGAGGCAAAATTAAGCTTTCTTATAAGGTAATGACGCCATTTTCCTTCTTAACTGAAGTTTCTACCGTAAATTTGTCAGCAGGTCTTGCTATTAAAAATGAAAAAATAGTTTTTTCTGAAATCGATTTAGGTTCCCCAAATAGTAGACTCAATTTATCAAAAATGTTACCATTGCTTAATAGAATTAATCCGTTAAGCTATGAGTTTAAGGTTACTAAAACTAATAATGCTACTGTTAAAATATCTGAAGTTAAAATAGTAGACAGTAAAATACTCGTAAATGGAGTATTTATAATTCCTAAAAATTATGCTATTAAATCATAATAGGGTGGATAAAAATGAGTATATTTTCAAAAATTATTGTAACTGTATTAGTTGTTCTTTCAGTATTTTACGTGAAGGATAACTTTTTTCCCGATTTTAAATTCGATTTATTTGATAAACAAAAAAATGAAGAGATAAAAGTCGATAAAACGGCTGAGTCTCAAATACAAGAAAAAGAAGATACAGCTGACGAAAAAACAGTTCAGCAATTTGTTACTGTATATTATATTGCTGCGGCAAAAGATGGCAGTGCTGTTTTTCGAAAAATACAGAGAGAATATAAAAGTGGAAATAAGTTGGAGATTGCAATAAGAGAGCTTTTAGAAGGTCCTAGTTATAAAGAAAAACAATTGGGTGCTTATACTGAAATTCCTAAAGGTACAAAGCTTCTAGGCGTCGAAGAACAAGGTAATAACCTAATAATCAACTTAAGCTCTGACTTTCAGTACGGAGGAGGCACGGACAGTATCTACTCTCGTATGAGACAGCTTATTAAAACGGTACTTGCTAATTCTAAAAATAAAAATATTTACTTGTATCTGGATGGTAAGCAAGTTGATATTATCGGTGGTGAAGGAATAATGGTCACACAACCATTAAGCGAGAGTTCATTAGATGACTAAGAAAGATTTGGATTATTATTTAAGCTTAGATTGGACCTTGGTTGAAGGTACTGACT
>JAEZLC010000252.1 GCA_023435965.1 Cyanobacteria bacterium OH_CDB_58
CAAAAGAGGATGCCTACAACAAGTCCTATATTTCTACTGCAATAAAATGGGCAATAAGAAACGAAGTAAGACGAAGATACAAATGGTATGTCCTTAAAAACAAAAAGGACACAAATTATTTTTCAGAAGAAAATCAAGGAGCAGTAAGAGAAGCCGTATACAAAACAATCCTGTCCATAGATGAAATGGCAGAAGGTGAATCTCCTACTCAAATAAAAGACTTTAAAAGAAATCCGGAAGAAAAAGTAGTATTCAGAGAACTCAGCGAAAGCATAAAAGAGGCAATAAAGAAGCTTCCTCAGAGAGAAAGAGAACTTATAGAGTGCAAATTCTATAAAGACAAAAAGTTGCGTGAAATCTCTGATGAATTTAACCTTTCTCCATCAAGAATTTCAAGGATAATCCAAGCGGGACTAAATAAAGTAAGAAAAGAGCTTGTCAGACAAAACCTGGTTTAAGTTTAGAACATGTCTTTTCGCCACAGTCTGTATCCTATAAATACAGCTGCTAAGCCTGCACTAAGTGATATGTAAAAGAACCCTTGCGGATGATGAGAGAGGGGAACATTCACATTCATACCCCAAAAACTTGAGATCATAGTTGGGATAGCAAGTATAATAGTTATTGAAGTCAAAAACTTCATTACTATGTTTAAATTATTTGAAATAATTGAAGCAAAAGCATCCATCATGCTCTCCAGAATGTTTCTGTGCATTTCAACCATATCTAGTGCCTGTTTGTTCTCAATAATGACGTCCTCAAGCATGTCTACATCGTCCTCGTGTAAAATAAGAAGATGGTGAATATTCAAATTATTTCTTAAACGCATAAGTTTTTCTAAAACGACACCGTTGTTCTTAAGTGCAGTTGTGAAATAAACCAAACTCTTTTGAACCTCAAAAAGCCTGAACAAAGCTTTATTCTTCATTGTTCTTCTAAGATTAATTTCTATTCGTTCCGTTGTTTTATTTATGAATTCCAAATATCTAAGATAGAACTTTGTACTTCTAAAAAGTATTTGGAACAAAAGTTTTGTTCTTAATGTGGTATTAAAAAGTTTTTCAGTATCTTTGTTGAAGAAGGAAAGGATTTTGTTTTCAGCAGCAGCAACTGTTACTATGTAATCCGGGGTAAGGATTATACCCAGAGGAATAACATCAAAGTTATCTTCGTTTTCCATCAACGGAATATTTGTGATGATAAGCATCATGTTATCATCGAATTCAATACGAGATCGCTCTTCTAAGTCCAAGGCATCTCTTAGGTATTCGGCATCAATGTTTATTGCAGCAGCTACGTCCTTAATTTCTTCAGTGGTCGGTTTTATAAGATTAATCCAACTGCCTTTCTCGACGGTCTCGAGAGAAAGTTCCTCTATTTTATGTTCTTTTGTTTTTAATATTTGTAACATTATTAATCATTCTTTTCTTTGATAATCCGTGGTTATTACGAGAAATTTGCGTCATAATCCTATTAATATAAATTAATAATATATTAGTCATTTAGATTTAATAAATAGTTCTTTTATAGTATATTTTTTTTGTATGGAAGTTGGAGGAACTTTAATGTCAAAGTTTAATTTGTTAGCATATTTATTACCACCAGAAGATAAAATTTTCTATTCTCTGTTCGAGCAAAGTACAGAAGTTTGTAAAAATGCCGCTTGTCTGTTTAATGACATAATGACAACAGGAATGAATGAGGAACATGTAATTCTTGCAAAACAGTATAAACACAGAAGTAATGAACTTATCAAAGAAACTCTTACGGTTTTAAATCACACTTTTGTAACTCCTATAGACAGAGAAGACATTCAACACATCGCATCTTTACTCAATAAAATTACTAAAAAAATCATCAAAGCTTGTCTGAATTTAAAAGTATACAGACTTGAAAGCTACACAGACAATATGAAAGCACAAGGAACTACCCTTGTAAAAGCCTCTGAAGAGCTTATTTTCATCATTGATAAATTTAAAAAAGTCAGCTCTATAAAAGAAATTACAGAGAGTAACTTAAGAATGAAAGATATCGAAACTCACGGTGACGAAATCTGGCATAATGCAGTAGATAATTTGTTTTCAGGACAATATGACGCATTAAATGTTATTAAATTAAGAGACATTCATAAAGATATTGAGAATGCACTAGACACATACTTCAGCGTTTCCGATACAGTTGTAAACATTGTATTAAAACAAAGCTAATTTTGCAGAGAGTGAGAAAAGAATTATGACCTTAACTATAATTTTATTATGTTTAGTGGTATTAGCTGCATTGGCTTTTGAATACATTAACGGTTTTCACGATTGTGCAAACGCAATTGCCACAGTTGTTTCAACAAGAGTATTAACACCCAAGCAAGCTGTTATGTTCGGAGCTTCGCTAGAATTTATCGGAGCATTAACCGGAACACACGTTGCAAAAACAATAGGTTCAGGTATCGTACACGCGGATACAATAACGCTTCAGGTTATCCTCTGTGCACTGCTCGCGGCAATATTCTGGAACATTTTCACATGGCTTCTCGGCTTACCGTCAAGTTCTTCCCATGCACTTATAGGCGGATTACTGGGTGCTTCAATCGTCCATGCCGGAGTTGACTGTGTACAATTTTCAAAGTTAATAGAGAAAGTTATTATACCTATGTTCTCCTCTCCAGTAATTGGATTTACTGCAGGGTTCATATTTATGCTGTTCTTGATTAGAGTTTTTGCAAAAGCTAACCCTGATTCAATAAATAAAAAATTCAGAAGACTTCAACTTATATCATCGGGATTGATGGCACTCAGCCACGGTTCAAACGACGCTCAGAAGACAATGGGTATTATCACTCTTTCTCTTTTAGCGGGTGGGGTATTAAAGCCTGCTGCTGACGGTCATTTTGAAATTCCGATTTATGTAATTTTAGTTTGTGCATTTATGATGGCATTAGGAACAATGCAGGGCGGCTGGAAGATAATAAGAACAATGGGAAGCAAAATAATAAAACTAAAGCCTATCCATGGGTTTGCGGCTGAAACATCTGCTGCATCTATAATTCTCACAGCATCTCACTTTGGTATCCCATTGAGCACAACCCACGTTATCTCTACATCTATAATGGGCGTAGGTTCAACAATGAGAGCTTCAGCAGTAAAATGGGGTATTGTTGGTAATATAGTTTGGGCTTGGGTTTTAACAATCCCTTCATGCGTATTTATTTCAGGGTTGATTTACACAATCCTGAGAAACGTTCCACACTAATAAATAACTAAAAAAAATAAAATAATGTTTAAGGCGTAAGTACTAATACTTACGCCTTTTTCTCGACTATTCAAGCATAGTTTTGAT
>JAEZLC010000018.1 GCA_023435965.1 Cyanobacteria bacterium OH_CDB_58
ATGGGAAGAGTATATCCCTCAAGGCAGTGAAGTTGTTGTTAATCTTGACCCCGGTAACGCTTTTGGTACTGGAACACATGCTACAACTCAACTTTGTGTGGAAGCTATAGAAAAATATATGCCTGAAAATGCACAAGTCGCAGATATAGGTTGCGGATCAGGGATTTTGGCTATATGTGCTCTTAAACTCGGTGCACAAACTGGTTATGCCATAGATAATGACGTTACAGCAGTAGACACTGCAATTGAAAATGCAACAATAAACAAAGTTGAAGATAAAATCGAATTTTATACACAAACTATAGATGCCGTTCAAGGAAAAGAGTTTGATTTTGTTATGGCCAACATATTGCATAATGTATTAGCTGATATCATGAGTGACTTGAAGAGAATAATGAAATCAGGCTCTAAAATGGTTTTAAGCGGTATTTTGAAGGGTAAAGAACCTGTTGTGCTTGAAGCCGCCATGTGCAATAATTTAAAAGTTGTAGAACAGATTGAAAAAAATGATTGGATTGCAATCATAGTTCAGAAAGAGGATTAGGATGTCACAAACAGCTATCGTAATACCTGCCAGATACAGCTCCAGAAGATTAAATGCCAAACCGCTGATAAAAGTTGCAGAAAAGCCTATTATCCAATGGGTTTGGGAAAAAGCCAAACAAGTTAAATCGGCAGATAGAGTTATTATAGCGACAGATCACCAAGAAATATTCGATGTGTGTAAATCATTTGGGGCTGAAGTCGAAATGACATCGGAGCACCATCAGTGTGGTAGCGATAGAATAGTTGAAGTCGCTACAAAGTATCCTGAAATTGATTATATAGTTAATCTTCAAGGTGATGAACCTATGATAGATCCAGCTTGTGTAGAAGAAGTAATTAAGTCTATAAAAGAAGATAAGATTGCGGATCTTGCTACTCTGGTCACCTTTGTGAGAGCAGAGGATGATTTGGAAGATCCGAATATGGTGAAGTGTGTTTTTGATTTTGAAGGATATGCATTATACTTTTCTCGCTCAAAAATTCCTTACGAGAGAAATTATGATGAAGCTACATTTTACAAACATATCGGGATTTATGCATATAAGAGAGAATCTTTGTTTAAAATGAATAAATTAGAGCAGGCTCAAATCGAAAAGGCTGAAAGCCTTGAGCAGTTAAGAGCCCTCTATTATGGGATGAAAATCAAAACATCGGTAGTAGATTACGATTCTATAGGGATCGATACCTTGGAAGATTTGAACGCGTTTAAGAAGCTTGTTGAAAAGCAATAGTTTTATTTATAAAAAAGAAGTGTAGAGAATATCTACACTTCTTTTTTGTTAGTTTTTAGCTATCTGATCGACAGATTTTTTAAGCTCTTCCAGTTTGTTTTTTGAATCTGATTCTAAGTATATTCGAAGAAGCGGCTCTGTTCCACTTTTTCTTATAAGTATCCAGCTTAAACCGTCTTCAAGATAGAGCTTTAGTCCATCCATAGAGTTCTTGGATTTTATTTTAAATGGTTTTATTTCTTCGACTTTTCTGAACTTATCAATTATAGCTTCTTGCTCTTCAATTGACTCGAGTTCTAAATCCACTCTTGTATTAATGAACTTGCAGCCGACTGTTTGGTGAATTTCGTCCTGAAGCTCGTACAATTTTTTGTTGTTATAGGCCATAGCTTCTAATATTAGCAAGTTTGCAAGGATGCCGTCCTTCTCTGGTATGTGGCATTTTATGCTTAGTCCGCCTGATTCTTCTCCTCCGATTATAACGTCATTTTCTCTCATCGCCTGTCCTACCCACTTAAATCCTACAGGCGTTTCAATCACATCTATATTAAGTTTTTGGGCGAATATATCATGCATTGTACTTGCCCCGACTGTTTTTACCAACTTTCCTGAACAATTTTTGTTTTTGACTAGATGTTTTAATAAAATTGCTATGATTTCATTAGGAGTTACAAATTCCCCTCTTTCATTAAATGCACCGAATCTATCTCCGTCTCCGTCATTACTTAAGCCTATGTTTTTTGTTTTTATGCATAAGTCTTTCAGCTCCGGTAAATATTTTTCTTTAGGCTCAGGCATCTTGCCTCCAAAATTAGGATCCGGATCAAGATTCATAGGTGTGAAATCTAGATTGAGCTCTGTTAAAATTTTTGAAAATAAGTCACTTGCAGCACCATGTAGCCCATCATAATTTAGCTTTATGTTTGACTTTTCAAGTTTTTCAAAATCAATAACTGTTTTTATGTGCTCTACATAAATACTGTCAAAGATGTCTTGAGAGTGATGTTTTGGATTAAATTTGTGAGATGAGATATCTGCATCAATGTTGTTAACTATCTCTCTTGTGATCTCATCTGTTGCTGGCCCTGCATAATCAGGAATAAACTTCATTCCTAAGTATTCAGGCGGATTGTGTGATGCAGTAAACATTATTGCATTGGCATTATAATATCTTGCGGCATAGGCAAGCACGGGTGTTGCAACAACTTGAGAGCTCAGGATTACGTCTTAACCAAATTCGCTAAGCAGTTCTGCGGTGTATTTTGCGAATTCTTTTGCCATATTTCTGGGGTCGTAACCTATTATGATTCTTTTA
>JAEZLC010000062.1 GCA_023435965.1 Cyanobacteria bacterium OH_CDB_58
CAACATATTATTACTACACAATATTGAGAGCAAATTTAATAGGTATAGAGGGTGAAACCCTTAAAGAGTTGACCGAAGTTGCTAGAGTTGAAGATAGGAATCATTTTGAGGCTCTCGTTCCCAGAATCTATGAATTAGGCGGAAAATTACCTGATTCTATGATAAATTTCCATAACATTGCAGCCTGTCCACCGGCTTCGTTACCTGAGAACCCTGATGTAAAGTCTATTCTTGATGTTCTGGTAAAAGCTGAGCGTTGTGCGGTCTTTGGTTATAACGAAATCTGCAATATGACGGCAGGAAAGGATCACCGTACTTATGATCTTGCGTTGGCTATATTGCACGAAGAAATTGAACACGAATCATGGTTCTCAGAATTTGTAGGAGATGCACCATCAGGGCATTTTATGAGAAAAGGGCAATCTTCTCCATTTGTTTCAAAATTCTTATCTTAGTTTTTTAAGACCCCAATACTTATTGGTTTTTTAGCAAATTTCCTTCAACCAAAGCACAGATTATATGCCCTATCATAATATGAGATTCTTGTACTATCGGCGTTTCGTTTGATGGAACTTTTATCATTATGTCGCACAATTCATCCATCTTATTCGATTTTTCTCCTGTAAGTCCTATGCAGAAAAGGTTTTGTTTTTTGGCTTGCTCCAGTGCCCAAATAATATTTTTCGAATTACCGGATGTAGAAAGTGCTATAAAAATGTCACCCGAGTTTCCGTATGCTTCAATTTGTCTGGAAAAAATCTGTTCAAAGCTGGCATCATTGCCTATTGAAGTTAAGACAGACGTATTTGTTGTTAGGGCAATTGCGTTCAGTGCTTTTCTTTCATAATAAAATTTTGAAACAAGCTCGCAAGCTAAATGCTGAGAATCTGCTGCTGAACCGCCATTTCCCGCAAATAAAACCTTTTTTCCTTCAATATAGGCATTAACTATTTCGGTAGAAGCTTCTTTTATGTTTTCGATGATTTTTTCTTCGGCTAAAAGTTTTTGTTTAGTTTCAATTGATTTTAAAATGTAGTCTTTTATAAACATTAATACCTACCTAAATGCAAAAATATAATAGGTTAATACTAAACTAATTTTTGGTAAAAAGCAAGAAACTCAAGCATAGTATGTGTTATATCAGGTCGATTAGTTCTTTAGTTGATTTGACAACTACATTTGAGGCTTCAATAAGAGAGTCTTTTTCTTTTCCATAACCCCATAATACCCCTATCGCAATAATATCGTTGTTTTTTGCGGAAACAGAATCGTGCAAGGCATCTCCTATCATTGCTGTTTTTGCTTTGTCTAGAGAATATTTGTCAATTATTTCAGCAATCATTTCTTGTTTGGACATTTCTCTGCCATCATATTTATCTATGGTGTAGACATCTTTAAAAAAATCAAGATTAAACTGTTCAAGCAGCCTTTTTGTTGGAGTTTTTGGTTTGTTTGTGGCAATAAACAACTTTTTGTTTTTTGCATTCAGCTTTTTAAGAAATTCGAACATCCCGTCATACATTTTCGAGAGGTCATCTTTGCTATGATCATAATGACTGCTATAGGCTTCTATAAGAAGGTCAAACGTCTTTCCGTCCTTTATTTCTGGAGAAATCAGCTTAAAAATTCCTTTTAGCGGTGGACCGATGACATCTGATGAAATTTTGTCTTTGTCATATGGGGTTTTAGTCTCTTTATAAGCTAACTCTAGGCATTTTAAGACCTCTTGCGAAGAATTTAGAATAGTTCCATCAAGATCAAAAATAAAGTTTTCAATTTCTTTTAATATTTTTTCCATGTAGTTGAGTATATCAAAAAAGCTGCTTGTTTTAATATAAAAGTATTATGTTATATTTTTTTTGGTTCGGATGGAGATTTACTTCTCTACCTCTGACAAGGGAAGTGAGAAAAGTGCAAGATTTATATATGATGTTGGAGCTTTTTAAACAGTCTTTCCCTTTTATTCTTAATGTGTAGGGCACTTCTATCCATTTGTTTTTAGAATTCATTATCTTAAAGTTTTTTAACTGGATGTAAGCAGTCTCCGCAGCCCAACCGTTAGGGCTTACATAGTCAACTTCTGCTTCTACGGGTGCTTCTTTTCTTATTATAAGCGTCTCGTCTTTAAATACGTCTTTTACAACCTTAAATTCTACGACATCGCCGAATTCTACCTCATCATACTCCGTTGAAATTATTTGTGCAGGAGTTATTGTTACCGGTATTTTTTCCGCAGCTACGCTTATATTTGAGATTAGTAAAAATAGAATTGTTAATAAGTAATATTTTTTCATTAGATATTTTCCTTCAAAAAGAGCTTAAAAGAGTCTTTTCTTGGGGATATTTGTACTTCTCCTCCCCTGATTAACTCTATTGATATAAATTCTAAGACTCCTGCATGGGCATTTCCGTTCCGAAAAACAGAACCGGTTAACTTGATTTTTTTGTTGTTAACATCAACGGTCTCGAATTGTTCTATTGTGATTTTAGCGTTTTGTCCCCCAAATTCATTGGGCTCTATGTAAGTTATTAGCCCTTTTACCGGAGAATCTTTTTTTATCGTTATTTTATTGTTAACAAAAACATCTTTTTCAATTACAAAGTTAACAATGTCTCCCTCTTGAAGGTTGGGATTTGCTGTTGTGATCTTTTGTGTTGGTTTAATTTTAACCTCGACGTATGAATACGCAGGGGATATAGCAAAGGCGGCAATTGCCAGAATAAGAATAAGTTTATACTTTTTGAGTTTCATTTGTTTTTTTCTGCTTTCTTAATTCTTTTTCAAGTTTCTTTTGTTCAAATTCTTTTATGTCTCTGTCCATGGCTCTTGAGAAATTCACAAAATGAACATTCGAAGCCATTTGAGAGTTTAATGCCCAAGGGTATTTTATTCTTATATATTTATACATAGCTAGCAGTCTTTTTGATGTTTTTGGGTGTGACATCCAAAAACCGAAGTCCCATTGGTATTCAGCCATCCATTTGTTTGCGCAGGTTATCGCAGCTAGTGGGTTGTATCCTGATTTTACCATCATATCAATAGCCATCAAATCAGACTTGTATTCATAGTGCTTGGAATTGAATTTTATTGCTATCCAGGCTGGAATCCCTCCATAAGCGTCCAGAGAGTGAGAAATCTCGTGTGCTAATACGTAAGCGAGTTCATCATCGTTGTCAAAGTACGGGAAAATGCCTTGGTAGATTGTTACCGTTTTATGCATCAGGGCAGAAGTTGCATTTATGCGTCTTGTTTTCTCTACTATAAACGGAATCCTTTTGTTTATTTTGTTGTCATATAATAATTTTGAACCTACAGTGATAACTTTCTCTTCGTATTTGCCGTTTTTAGCCCAAATTGTATCCATCGTGTAGTTTTCTTCGTTGTCACTGTTATAATAAACTTCTGTTTTAATTGTTGTCTCTGCACACAGTGCAGGACTATTAATAATAAGTATAAAAGCAATAGCCAGTATGATTTTTTTCATTTATTTCTCCCGATTTTTCTATCTCAGATTATATCAACAAGCTATAGCCTTTGCCAGAAGTTAACAATAGATTACAAAATTAACCATTAAAGCATATGGAAGAGCTTCTGTATTTGAGTTTCGTAAATCTTTGTTATCAAAAGTCATTAAAATAGCAAATATTATTATGTTTTGACTATATATAAGTAT
>JAEZLC010000184.1 GCA_023435965.1 Cyanobacteria bacterium OH_CDB_58
TTCTGCTTCTACAGGTGTAAGATATTTCTTTTGCATAAGGTTTTTTCTGCGTTCGATGTATGCCTCTAAAGTATCTACAGACATATCTTTGCAGTCGGTACCGGTTCCTCCGTTACAGCCTTTTTCACAGTTCAGGCAGTCAACTACAAGCGGTGCTTTTTCTCTTATAATATCTTTTTCGAGGTGATCAAGGTAGTGGTATATTGTGTGTGGACCTTCAATCTTTCTTATTTTATTTCTAACTTCAGGATTCCATCTTGAAGCTGTTTCTAGCAAACCGCCAGGAGTTGAGAATAATACAGCTCTTTCAGCTGGAGGGTTGTCATAGTCAGTTCTTGGGAATTTCTCAAGTGCAATATGATTGGTCTTGAAATATTCCTTAAGCTTGCTCATAGTTACGTTGTAGTCGCCGTATCCTGTTGCTTCGAACTCTCTTTTCTTTGCTATACAAGGAGAAATAACGACAACTTTATGGTCTCTGTATTGAGGGTAAAATTCTTTTACCATTTTTATTGTGTGGAGCATCGGGCTATCCGCCGGTGCCAAATATTCCAATAATTCTGGCCTGTACAGTTCAACGTAATTGACAATTGCAGGGCAAGGTTGTGCAATAACTGTTTTTGGATTGTTCTTTTGAATGTGATCGAGATAACTTTTTATTGTAAGCTCTGCTCCAAAACTAACGTCAAAGTTGGCACTAACGCCGTGTTGTTTTAGCCATCCGTTTAAGTTTAAGTAAGTTTCAGGGAAGTTTGCCGCAACCGCTGGAGCAACTATTGTTATCATTTTTACTCCGCGAGACAGGTCTCTCATGAATTCTTCTGTATCATCAACGATAACCCTTGCGCCCCAAGTACAAGCCGGGATGCATTGCCCACAGCCTATACACAAATCATGGTTGATTTTGATGTGGTCACCACTGCCGTCGTTACAAAATTTGGATGGGCATGCTGTTATGCAGGCGTGACAATTTTGGCATTTTTCTTCAATAACATCAACTACTTTTGATAAACTCATAAAACTCTCCGTATCGTAAAATAAAGCGAAACTTTATCTAAATTAATAGATTATTAGCAGATATATTAACTACTAAACAAATAAATTATTAATATTATAAATCACTTTTAAAAATATGTACACATTATTAATAATAATAGTTTTTTAAAACTCAAAAGCTCTAAAATCACTTGACACTATGAGAAAGAAGTGACACAATGAAAGTACTTTTCACAGTTTACGTGTGGTTTTAGGGCTAGATGATAAAAGTAAATGCTTTAGATTTTTTGCATAATGATAACTTCCCCGTCGATATTTTTTCGGAGTCGGGAGAATTGTTATATTCTGCCCAGGAAGAAATCACTCCTGAAAAAATATTAATGCTTTATTTTAAATCTATATGTGTTCAGGAAGAGCTTTTGCCTCAGCCTACAACTTCTGATGTTGATAGCGAAAGCACTGAATTAATTACAGAACAACAAGAAGAAATACCTGTAATTGTCGAGAAAATTGGATTTGATGATGCTATGGCAAGCAGAGTTGTGAAACATTCTATGCTTATGGCTGATATGATTGGGTTAGATGCAGAAACAAAATCAACATTAGAAAAAGCCGCATATTATCATACTATAGGAAGCATAGAAATTCCTGTAGATGAATTGACTAACCCAAGCTTTAAAAAGATAAGGGCTAACGCGAGCTATACATATCTTGTTGAAAAATTAGACATGCCAGAAAAAGTCGCAAAAGTCGCAAAAACATATCTTTATAATTATGATCCTACAAAATACGACTTAACAAAGAAGAGTAAGGCTACAATACCAATCCATCATATAGTGGCAATAGCGAGTTTTTACGAAGAATTTCTAGCTGAAACAGGATCTAAGGAAGAAGCTTTGATTAAGTTGTTGCGTTTAGGCGGAAATAAATTTAATATTTATATACTACATAAGTTTGTATACAAGATGAGAAAAGCAGATGCTTGAAAAGAATAAAAAAGAAATAATAAAAAAACATTTGGATAAATATATCCCTTCTTCAGTAAGAACAATGCGTTCTATGTTAGATAAAGATGTTTTTAAGAAGATTGAGATTAATATTGCTTCTTTCGACATAGTAGAAAATGTGCAGTCCGCAATAAACGGTAAGGCTTGTTTTCAACAGAATTATGAAAAAGTTAAAGCTGATAAAGGTGCTTTTTTTACATTTGTGCCTGAAGAGTTTATAGCAAATGTGTCCGACGTACTTATGGGAGGAGAAGGAAATGTTGAGTACAAAGGTTCTCTTTCCGAGCTCGAGATAAATGCTATAATTAACCTTTTGCAGAAGCTAAATCAAGAATTGATGACTCTTTCAAATAAGATTAACGAGTATGAAGTTATTTATGAAGATAAGCCGATTTATCTCGATAAATCTACTGTAAATATTGAAGAAATCACCAAAAACAATAACTGCGATTTTCTTATTAATACAATATTAAAAATTAATTCTGATAAAGAATACAATTTGTCGATTTTAACAAGTTATGAAGCCCTTAATCATAGCTTAACGAAATTAGGCTTGTTTAAGTGGGAGCCTCCAAAGAAGAAAAGAGAACTTGAAGAAGTCAATATAAACGTGATTTCTGACTTGGAAATAAACTTGAATGCTGTTTTAGGCAGGGCTGAAATCCCAATGAAAAGAGCCTTAGAGTTAACTACCGGCTCTTTGATTGAGCTTGAATCCACACCGGATTCCGATGTCAAAATTTTCGTTAGAGGAATTGAAGTAGCTCAGGCACAAATTGTTGTTGTGGGCGACAATTTCGGTTTGCGTATTACGAAGATTATATCTCCTGAAGAAAGATTAAGGTACTCTAAGTAAGTATGGATGAATATTTATTAATTATTTGTACGATACTGTTAATATTTTTTGTCAGCATCTTGATTATGATAAGAAAGGCTTCAAGTCCTAATGCTTTATATGAAGGTGCTTTGGATGAATTTGATCAGGGAGAATATAGAATTGCTTTTAAATACCTAAAGAAAGCACTTCAAATTAAACCTGCCGATATTCGTTATTTACAATTATTAGGCCTTACCTCTCTAAAGTTGCATGATTACAATACTGCCGAAAATTGCTTTAATGAAATATTGAAAGTAGAGCCAGACAGACTCGAAGCTGTGTATAATTTGGCTTTAACCTATCAAATGGCAGAAAAATTGGAAGATGCCAAAACATATTATTATAAAGCCCTAAGTATAAATGATAAAGATAAAGACACTTTATATAATTTAGGTTTGCTATTGTATGAAATGGGAGAATACAAAGATGCAGTATCATCTTTAGAAAAAGCTTCAAAACTTGATCCTGAAAAATCGATTCTTCAGTTTTATATTGCGAAATGTAAAGACAAAATCAGTGATTCGTCTCCTACTTCTTCTCCTGAAGAAATTATTTCGATGTATTCTAAGCTCGAGGGGAAAGCCGGTTTGCCGATAGAGTATAACATAACCTTGGCTACAGCTTTTGCAAAAGCTGGAAATATCCAAAAAGCACAGGAATATTGCTCAAAGGCTATTTTAAGTGTTGAAGACGATATTCAAAATTATAAGCTGCAAGGACTATTATGCTTGGTGCGTAAAGATTTCGATTGTGCAAAAAACAATTTACAGATAGCAACGCAGCTAAATCCTAATGATGAAGAGGTGTATAATTTATTAAAATATGTATAATATTATATAAATAATAGTTTTAGTGTATACACAATTATTGTAAAAAATAGTAGAATAATATTCACAATAAAGAAGTTATTTATACGGATTATTTGGTTAGTACGAGTTAATAAGTTTAGTGGAGTTAAACATATATGGCAAAAACAATATTAGTTATCGACGATTCTCCTTTTGTTTACAAAACAATAGTAAAAGCGTTAGAGGGATCGGATTATGAAGTAGTAGCAAACGCTTTAAACGGGCAGTTGGGTTTGGATGCTTATTCTGAGCATAACCCTGATATCGTCACTTTGGATGTTACCATGCCGGTTATGGATGGTCTAGAAACGGCAAGAAGACTCCATGAGATGGATCCTGGTGTGAATATCATTATGCTTTCTGCGATGGGAGACGAAACACTGCTAAGCGAAGCAAAAGCAATTGGTGTAAAACACTTTTTGACAAAACCGTTTAAGCCAGATGTGCTTAAAGAAAAGTTAGCAGAGATTTCTTAAAAGGAGAATAGTTTTGGAAAATAAATTTGGAGTATTATTTGATTTTGCAAAAAAATCATTTGAGGAAATAATAGCTGAGGTATCAGAAGAAGAAATTGTGACTACTGATATGTTCAAGCTGGATGAAGAGAGTATGCTCTCGCTTTCTATTATTATTGGCATTACTGGAAATACCAATGGAAGAATTTTGCTTAATACAACAGTTGAATCCGGAAAAAATCTTGCAAAAATAATGAATTTCGGTGACGAACTCGAATCTGAGGAAGAATTATATGTATACCTTGCTGAGTTCGCGAATATGTTCTGTGGTAGAGCTGCAACATATATAAATAATAAGTTTGGTAAGAGAGAAATTTGGATAACTCCACCTGCCATTTTTTCAGCCAAAGATTTAGATATAGTGACTCCTAATGTAACCTCCTTACAAGCTTACTATAAAACGTCTTTTGGTAACTTTATCGTTGATATAGGATTTAGCGAGATTTCTTCGGATGACTTCTAGTTTAGCAGATAGCTTAGTGCAAGTTTTTAATGATCTGTTCTCTTTTATAGATATAGAACATAAATTCTTGTGCGAGGTTCCTGAAAGCTCTCTCAACTCAA
>JAEZLC010000134.1 GCA_023435965.1 Cyanobacteria bacterium OH_CDB_58
TCATCAAATCAGTAATAGACAATAATCCTGAGCAAACTCAAGCATACAGATCAGGGAAAGACAAGTTGTTTGGATTCTTTGTCGGACAAGTAATGAAACAAACTCAAGGAAGGGCAAATCCGCAATCATTGAACAAACTGCTTAAAGAGGCTTTAGACGCTTAATGTCAGAAATTTTTGCCAGAAATGAACTAATCTGGGGAAAAGAATTTCAATTACTTTTGGCTCAAAAACACGTAACAGTTTTTGGCCTAGGTGGTGTTGGGGGCTACACAGCAGAAGCCCTCGCCAGGTCGGGAGTGGGGGAACTGACCCTGATAGATTTTGATAAAGTTGCCATAAGCAATATCAACAGGCAACTTATAGCTCTTCACTCAACAGAAGGACAAAATAAAGCTCGTCTTTTTGAAGAAAGATTAAGAGAAATCAACCCTAAAATAAAAATTAACATCTTTGACTCATTCTATACAGAAGATATGAACGAAAAAATATTCTCAAAAAATACTCATTTTGTTGTCGATGCAATAGATACTCTAAAATCAAAAATACAACTTTTGGAATATTGCCACAACAATAATCTGAAAGTAATAACATCAATGGGTGCAGGCAACAGAATGGATCCCACAAAACTAAAGATAAAAGATATTTCCGAAATTGGAAAAATTAAGTGTACTTTTGTTAAAAATATTATACGCATTCTTGATAAAAAAAATATAAAAGAGGGAATAGTAGCAGTAATAAGCGAAGAGCCTCCTCGCTCCTTATCAAGCATAAAAAATCAAGAAAAAATCACTATTTCTTCCGGCGAAACTATAGAATTGACAAAAATATCGCCGGGATCAGTTCCATTCGTGCCATCTGTGGCAGGTTACTTTATGGCATTCTACGTTATTAACAGCTTCTTAAATGAGTCTGGATAGACTTTTATTGCATTTTGCCACCCGTTAATATATAATTTATTTCGATAGTGGATAATTTAAAGGGACAAATAATGAATAAGAAAACAGGTTTCACGTTAGCAGAAGTTTTGATTACACTTGTAATCATAGGTATTATCGCCGCTATGACGGTTCCAACGTTGATGACAAATACCAACTCTCAGGAGTACAGATCTGCTCTAAAAAAATCAATCGCTTCTTTAAACCAAGCACTTACAATGCAATATGCACTTGACGGCACTCAAATCACTGATTTCTCTACCAGTGCAACCAACGTAAGAGACTCTGTTATGGTTAAAAGACTTAACGTTCTTCAAACAGCCAACACCGGCTCTTTCGGCGTCTCAGGTACTACATGGACAACTCCTGTTGTTTTCTATACGGCTGATGGCGTTAAATTCGGAATCAATACAACTTCTGCCGGTACATGCTTAGCTGACGGTTCGACCCCATGCTATACAGTGTACATCGATGTAAACGGAGATAAAAAACCTAATACAGCAACTTCTGTTGTTACTAAGCCTCTTGATGTATATTCTGCAATGATGTATTCACAAAGAGTTATCCCCCAAGGTCCTATCGCACAAGGTGTAATGTACGATCAATAATTAATTTTCAAATATTTGATTTTTTTAGACAATATATATATAATATAGAAAATTATAATTAGTATCTGAAAGGTATAATCTATGAATAAGAAAACAGGTTTCACGTTAGCAGAGGTTTTGATTACACTTGTAATCATAGGTATCATCGCTGCGATGACGGTTCCAACGTTGATGACAAATACCAACTCTCAGGAGTACAGATCTGCTCTAAAAAAATCAATCGCTTCTTTAAACCAAGCACTTACTATGCAATATGCTCTTGACGGCACTCAAATCACTGATTTCTCTACAAGTGCCACTAACGTAAGAGACTCTGTTATGGTCAAAAGACTTAACGTTCTTCAAACAGCCAACACCGGCTCTTTCGGTGTTTCAGGTACTACATGGACAACTCCTGTTGTTTTCTATACAGCTGACGGTGTAAAGTTCGGAATCAATACAACATCTCAAGGCACTTGTGATGCTGACGGTTCCAACCCTTGTTTCCTAGTTTACATCGACGTAAACGGAGACAAGAAACCTAATACAGCGACTGCTGCTGTTACAAAACCGCTTGATGTATATTCTGCGATGATGTACTCTCAAAGAGTTATTCCTCAAGGACCTATATCTCAAGGTGTAATGTACGATCAATAATTAATTGTATAAAAAATATTACATTTTATGAAAAACTGCTCTTTAAGGGCAGTTTTTATTATATAATTAACTCATCTTTTAAAAGGATGAGATTTCGTTTCAAATTTTAAATAATATTTATATGAGACATCAGTGAGGGGAATTTAATGGGTCATCATTTTGAAATAATCATCGGACCAATGAGCTGCGGAAAGACGGAAGAGTTATTAAGAAGAATTCGCAGACACATTATTGCAAAAAGAAAAGTTAAAGTTTTTTCTCCAGAAATAGACACAAGAGCCAAAGGTGACTATATTGAATCGAGAAACGGGTTATGGCTTGACGCCTACAAAGTGAAAAGCTCACTTGAAATCCTAAACATAATTGAAAAAGAAGATGACATTATTGCGATTGACGAGCTACAATTCTTCGATGAAAATATCGTTGAAGTTATAAACAAGTTGATTGAATCAGGCAAAAAAGTTATAGGTACAGGCCTAGATTTGGATTTTAAAGCTGAACCGTTCGGCCAAATGCCCAATTTACTCTGCTTTGCAGATAGAGTGGATAAACTGACGGCTATTTGCATGAAATGCGGGAACGACTATGCTACAAGAACACAAAGACTAATAGATGGTAATCCTGCTGACAAAAACTCTCCTCTTATCATGATCGGAGCTGATGAAACATACGAAGCCAGATGTATACACTGCTATGAGCTTCCTGATATCAACAAGGAAAAAAGGAAAAACAGATTTAAACTATTAAGTTTTAACAAAGAAAAAAGTGGAGTATAAACTCCACTTTTTTTCTGCTTAGTTTAACACTACTCCATAATATAGTTAATCAGTGTTCTCACGCCAACACCTGTTGCCGCTTTTATTCCTAATTTATTGCACTTTTCAAGATAAGCAGTACCTGCAATATCCATATGTACCCATGGCGTTTTCTTTAATATGAAATTTTGCAAGAAGGCAGCTGCAACAGAAGCACCGCCATATCTTGAACCTGTGTTTTTCATGTCTGCTATATCGCTTTTCAGAGATTCTTTATATTCTTCATATAGAGGTAATTGCCAGAGATTTTCACCGGCTTTTGCACCGCATTTTATCATTTTGTCAATCATTTTTTGATCATTACCCATAATAGCACTTGCGGCAGAACCCAACGCAACCATACAAGCACCCGTCAAAGTAGCCATATCAATGATTTCATCAACTTTCAATTCTTCTTCCGCATAGGTGATAACATCTGCCAAAGTAATTCTTCCTTCAGCATCGGTATTATCAACTTCGATGGTTTTCCCATTTTTTGCCGTCAAAACATCGCCCGGCTTATACGCATTGCTTCCAGGCATATTCTCACACGCTGCAACCAACCCATGGACCTCAATATGCGGCTTAAACTTGGAGATAAAATGCATTATTGAAATTATTGCAGCTGATGCTGACATGTCATCTTTCATATTTAACATAGATGCGGGGGGTTTAAGGTCTAATCCGCCGCTGTCAAAAGTCACTCCTTTACCAATAATTGCAATTTTTTTCTTCGGTTTATCACAAGTATATTTCATGTGGATGAATTTTGGAGGTTGAGAACTTCCCTGACCGACTGCCAAAAATGCTCTCATACCAAATGCTTCAATTTCTTCTTTATCATAAACTTCAACATTTACGCCTTCTGACTCTAACGCAACCCTCGCAAGTTCAGATGGAGTAGCAAACATAGCAGGCTCATTAGACAAGTTTCTGGCGAAATTAACTGCTTCAGCCATTAATTTTCCTTTTTTAACCCCTTTTGATGCCTTTTCATATTGATTGTCATTTATCTCTACTATTATGAATTCTTCTACTTCAGGTTTTTCTTTCTCCGATTTATATTTATCGAAATTATAATTTCCAATAAGAGTTCCTTCCGCCATCATTTGAGCACAATCAAAAGCGTCCCAGCCAGCAATCCCGCCTCCATGAAGAACACTAGTTACTGTCTTAATATTTTTAAGAGAGTTACATTTTTGTATAACTTTTGAAGAAAGCTCTCTAATTTTGTTTAGAGAAAATTCTTCAAACTTACCTAAACCAACAATCAAAACTTTTGAAAAGTTTTCACAATTTGCTACAGGCAATAGGTACATCTTTCCGTATTTTCCGTTAAACTTTTCCTTTTTGATAACAAAATTGGAAATCATGTTATTCAATAATTCATCTACCGAACCGGTAGCCCCTCCGGGAGTTACCACATCTTCAAAAAGATTCACTACTACCAAGTCTGATTTTACTTCGGCTAAAGAGCCTTTTTTTACGCTAAATTTCACAATATTCTCCTTTTCAATAATTAAATTTCTTTACAAACTTTTCTATCCATCCCAGTATAACCGATAATTCGTATGGTTTGGGCAAATAAAAATCCGCACCCGCACTTAAGACCGTTTGTTTATCATGCAATGTGGTCGTTAAAATAATACTGGAGTTCTCGTACTTTTTGTCGGATTTTATGATTTTGCACAATTCTATTCCTTTTAAATCACTGGTATTACCGGCATCCAGTATAATAACCGCAGGAACAACTTCAGATGGAAGATTAAAGACATCGCTATAATCATTTATAACCAAAGGCTCATAGCCTTGTATGGCAACAGTGGCATCAAGAAGCAAAGACAATGCCTCATCCGGTTCAATAATCAATATTTTTGAATTAAATTCCTTTTCGGCAATAGAATCTTTTGCACTCAGTTTCGGTCTTTCAAAAACGTAACCTGAACCTGATTTTAGTCTCGCCAGTTTTTGAACCGAATGGAGAGAATTTATCACCTGCTTTATGTTCGAGTAATGCTTATATTCATTCGAAATTATTCCAATACTTGTAGAGACGAGAGAAACCTTATTCCCCGCTTTTTCATCTCCGTTAAGCATTATGTAGCCTCTTTTTGCATCTTTGTCAGAATAAAACTTGCTGACAACAGTATTAAATGCATGTATAAGGTAATTTGCAACAATTTCAGCTTTTAAAGGATTTGTTATTATCAGAAATCCCTTATCACCCATCAATCCAAGATAATCATTCTCATCAAGAGTTGTTCGCATAATCGCAGTATATGTTTGAAGCATTTTATCCGAGGCTAGCTCACCGTATATTTCTTTGTAAAAGTCAAAATTATCTATGTCTATTAATAAAGCGGCCCAAGCATCTTTTTTATTTATTGTCCTCTTTAATATCTTTTGCGAGATTTTAAAATCCAGTAATCTTGTTTTTTCTTCTATGTTATTTTCGAAATGACGTCTTAAATGTGCCGAGATTCTTGCCTTAAACTCTTCTTGCTCAATCGGTTCACTTAAAAAATCATCAGCACCGGCATTAAGAGCATCCACCCTATCTTGCATGTGATCTGATTTTGAAAGGACTATCAATACCGGCCGTGTATTATAGCTGATTATTCTAAGTTTTCTTATAGTGTCCTCTACATTGTCATCTATAGAATCGGAGAGCAGGATAAGATCAGGCTCAAAATTATTTACAATAGTACTCGCGGCAGCTATGTTTGAGGAGACAAAAACAGCACTATCTTTGCTATCAAACATTTTTTTATATTTGATAGATTGCTCTTTTCTCTTATCAATTATCAATATAACTTTTGCCAACATTACAACTGCTCTTTAATTTTTAATAAACACGTATCATCGATTGACGCTATAGGAAATTCAACAGTGAACACCGATCCTTCATTATTACTGAAAACACTAATTTTACCATTCATTTTTTGGATTAAATTTTTGGTTATGAACAATCCCAAGCCACTGCCCTGAATTTTTCGCGTTAGAGGAGAATCAATCCTGGAAAACTTTTCGAATATTTTTTCAATATTTTCTTCCAAAATCCCAATTCCTCTATCCCTAATTTTGATCTGGACTTTGTCTTCTACATTATTTTGCTTAACTGAAACGTCAATTTCAGAATACTCCGGGGAATATTTTGCTGCATTGTCCAAAAGATTAATTAAAACTTGTTGAAGTTTGTCCGTGTCGACCAAAACGAAAGGAATGCACTCTTGAACCTCTAACGAAAACTTATGCGTTTTATACTGCGACTTAATCACCTGAATGCAACTTTCAATAATCGGCGTAACGTTAACCGATTTATAAACCAAAGCTTCTTTTTCAGATTGCATTTTTGATACAGCAAGAAGGTTTTCTACAAGCTTAATCAGGCGATTTGACTGGTCTTTGATGGTATACAAAAATTTCTTTCTCTGCTCGGGAGAAAGTTTCTCATAAGAAGATAACAGAGTATCTGCAAAACCTCTAATACTTGTTAAAGGAGTTCTAAGTTCATGACTAACCGTAGAAATAAAGTCTAAATGAGCCTGATCCAGGTTGTTGTTATTAGCACCGTTTGAATTTGTCATAAAATCATTATAACAATTTTAAAACTTATATCAAGGACTGTTCTGATGCCTTAATAGGTGATCCAATAACTCTTTCAATGTTAGCTGCAGCAACATTATAGTTCAACAAGGTGTTGTAATAGTCTAATTGAGCGTTTCTATAAGTGGTTTCTGCATCCTTTAACTCAATTGCATCACCCATTCCGACCTTATATCTTCCGCTTGCCAAATCGTACTGTTCTTTCGCTCTTTTCATTGAAAGCTTAGCAACAGGAATACTGTCTTGAGCATTGTAAAGCTGGATATATGCCTGTTTTACTTCAAGATAAACTTTTTGTTTCTGATATTCATAATCAGCCAAGTCTCTTTTGTACGTTGCCTTTGCTTCATCAACCTGTTTCTTCAGCAAGAAAAGGTTGGTAGAGCGGTAAGTAAGACCAGCTCCTAATTGATACCCGTGGTCTTTATTTGGAGAAGTACCACCAAGCGTATAATTCCCGAAAGCTACTACATCGGGAGCGAACGCTCTTACAGACGCTTTTATCAAAACCTCAGATCCTTCAACTTTTTTCTTTGCGGCCAATAATTCCGGTCTTGTTTCATAGGCTGTCTGCAAAATTTCATCGAACCCAATTTTATACACTTGTGATTCGAGCTTATCGGCGATAGTATAGTTGCTAAATTCAGGAATACCCAGTGCCGCACTAACTTGAGCGTATGCAAGGGCAACATTATTCTTAGACTTTATGCAGTCTAACTTTGCTTTGCCCAAATTATACTCAGCGGTCATAACGTCAATTTTAGCCTTTGTCCCGATATTATAATATGCCTGTGCCTGTTTTAAATGCGTTTCATAGTTTTTTACCGTTTTTTCCAGAACTTCCTGCTGCTGGATTGCGAACAACAAGTTAAAATATGAGCTTTTTACGTTGTAAATGACCTCATTTATGCTCATCTGCAATGTATTTTGAGATGCTTCATACGCTTTTGTTGATATATCAGCCGCTGATTTTGTCTTGCCAAAGTCAAAAAGCAACATATCAGCACTGACCTTTGGCATAGAGTACATTCCGTATTTTTGGTTAGGGAAAGCAAAGTTTCCTATTAACATATCATTTCTTGAATAATTTGCATCCAAACCGAACTTGGGGAAGTATGCAGACCACGCTTGAGCAATTTTACTCTTATAAATCTCCGTTGAGCTCATAGAAGACCTTATTGCAGGATGATTTTCCAGAGCAAGCTTAATACAATCATCTATAGAAATAATTCGGTTGCTCGCAACTGATCCTTCAACCTTTTTGGCAACATCTTTATCCGACATAATTTTTATTTCGGATGAAGAATTGGAGTTTAAACCAGACTTCGTTTCCTTTACTCTTTGAAGCTTAACTTTGTTTTTATCAGAAGTCTTAGATTCTTTTAAATCATTTTCTGAAGGCAGCTGAGAAGATTGGATCTCAGATTTATTATCTGTTTTTCTGGTAAAGATTTTGAAAGAATATTTTTTTTCTTTTTTAACTTCCGCTCTTTTAGAAGCCTCAGGAGTAAAAACAGTGTCAATGTCTGATTCTTTTTTATTTTCTGAAATCTTTTCATCTTGCTTTTTTGCAAATATTGTCTTTATAGATTTTTTGCTTGGCACGCTCTTCTCTGTAGCAACATCCTGAGCGAAAACCTGATTTCCTGCCGTAAGCAATGCCAACATTATTATTAAATAATTTATTCTTCTTTCCATACTCTCATCCGTTTCAAAAAACTTCTTTTTATAAATATTATACTTCTTTTTTCACTTCAGACTTTTTATGCATAACCTTATCAACAAAAGACTGAACCACCACGTAGAACGCAGGGGTCAAAAGTGTACCTATAGTACCTGCAGCGATCATACCTCCAAAAACTGTATTACCGACAGACATCCTGCTTTGAGCACCTGCACCAGAGGCAAGAACCAAAGGCAATACCCCTAATACAAACGCAACAACGGTCATCATTACGGCTCTAAATCTTATCTGTGCCGCTTGGATTGCAGCTTCTTCTATGGACAGTCCCTGCTCTTCGTGCAAGACTTTTGCAAACTCCACTATAAGAATAGCTTGCTTAGTGGCAAGACCGATAAGCATTATCATACCTACCTGAGAGTACAAGTCAAATGCTTGTCCCATCATAAGTTGGAATATCAAAGCACCTGCTGCAGCAACCGGAGAAATCAACATAACCGCAAAAGGAATTGTCCAACTTTCGTATAGTGCCACGAGGAATAAATATACAAACAACAACGACAAGCTTATGATATAAACAGTTTGCCCGGATGCTTCTCTTTCTTGAGCAGAAGAACCAGACCATTCAAAGCTTATATCTTTTGGCAATACTCTATTTGCTACATTCTCCATAGCACTCATTGCCTCACCTGAACTTTTACCCATCGCAGGAGCTCCGTTTATTGCAACTGAGCGGTACTGGTTATATCTTGTTATAGAAGAAGAGCCTACAGACTGCTCCAACTTAACCATAGTTGTTATAGGAACCATTTTCCCTCTCATGTTTTTAACATATATGCCTGTAATATCGGTGGCTTTTCTTCTGAAGTTTTCATCCGCTTGAAGCTGAACCCTGAAAACCCTTCCAAGCTTATTAAAATCGTTTACGTAATAAGTACCTAAAGTAGATGCCAGAGTGGCGTAAAGTTCCTGCAAATCAACGCTCTGTGCAAGAGCTTTTTGATAATCAATATTGACAACATATTGAGGTACATTTGCCTGATAAGTCGTAAATACGTTTGACAAAGTTTTATTGCTATTCGCTTCCATCAATAAAGCATTCGAATGTTTTTCCAAATCCTGAGGAGAATATTCCCCCTTAGAAAGCATTTGGAACTCAAATCCTCCAAGCATACCCATACCAGAAATCGCAGGCGGAGAAAAGACCCCAATAGATGCTTCATTTATTTGTGAAACATTCTTTCTTATCTCTCTCAAAATAGCGTTATGAGACAGATTGGTAGGTCTTCCCTGAATTTTTCTTATTATCCAATCGATAGGATCCACTTTTCGCTCATGCCAAGGAAGCAATCTTATTACACAAAATGCCTGGTTTGTAGGACCCATTCCTACAAAGGTAATAATCTCTTCAACACCGTCAACGTCTTTAACAAAGCCTTCAAACCTTGTAGCAACGTCAGACGTTCTTGCAATAGAAGCACCTGCAGGAAGTGAAATCTGTGACATAAGAACCGCTTGATCTTCATCAGGAATAAATCCTGTAGGGATAATCTTAAATAATAATAACATCACCAAAAGAGTTATCCCGTAAAATTTCAGTGTTAGTTTCTTATCATAGACGAATTTTTTTACATAGCCGATATAAAAATCTGTCAAACGAGAAAAATACTCGTCAAACTTTATAAACGTTTTTTTAATTAATGCCGTGAACCAATTACTAGGCTCTTTATTTGGGTCTTCTTCTTTTAATATCATTGCACATAAAGCCGGTGACAATGTCAACGCACATACTGCAGAAAGGGCTATTGAAACTGCGATACAAACACCGAATTGTTTATACATCAAACCTGATAATCCGGGAACGAATGCGACAGGAACGAATACCGCCATAAGAACAAGAGCCATTGCAACTAAGGCTCCGCCAACTTCTTGCATTGTCATCTGAGTGGCTTCTATTGGTGTTTTACCTTCTTCAAGGTGTCTCTTGACGTTTTCGATTACAACAATTGCATCATCTACTACCGTTGCAACCGCCAACACCATAGCAAACAATGTTAACAGGTTGATTGACATCCCCAAAGGAGGCAGTGCCATAAAAGTACCTATCAGCGAAACAGGAATAGCCACACAAGGGATAAGAGTGGCTCTCCAATCACCCAAAAATACGAAAATTATAATAACTACAATCAATGAAGTAAGTAATATCGTAAGCTCAACCTCTTTCATTGATTCTGAGATAAACAAAGTATCATCATACAATTTTGAAAGTTTTAATCCTTTAGGCAAGGTCGGATTCAGCTGTGTAACTTTTTTATCCACCTGCTTAACAATGTCAATCGCATTTGCACCAGGTGTTTGAATTATTTGTATAAGTGCTGCCGGTTGTCCGTCAACTCTACCTATCGTACTGTATGTTTGGGCACCAAGTTCAATTCTTGATATATCCTTCAGCTTAACATCAGAACCCTCTGCACTTGAGCGAACAATTATTTCTTCGAATTCTTTAGGTTCTAGCAATCTTCCTTTTGTTCTTAATGTAATCTTCAAGTCCTGCTTATCAACCCCGGGTTCTTGACCTAAAGCACCCGCTGAGACCTGAACGTTCTGGGTTTGAATAGCTTTTACAACTTCAGAAACGGAAACACTTAGGTTTGCCATTTTTTGAGGATTTAACCATACACGCATGCTGTAATCACCTGCACCGAATATGTTTACCTCCCCGACACCTTTAATCCTTTTTATCTCATCTTTGATAAAGATTGAAGCATAGTTTGTGATGTCAAGCTGATTCCACGATCCATCCTCTGAACTGAGGTTCAAAATACAAACCCCTGCACCGCCCACTTTATTTTGAGCTGTAACGCCGAGTCTTTTTATCTCTTCAGGCAGCTTAGGAGTAACCTGCTGTAATCTGTTTTGTACGTTAACTAGGTTAATGTCCTTGTTAGTACCTACTTTAAAATATATTTGCAGAGAGTACAATTCGTCAGAACTGGTCGACGTCATGTAAAGCATATCGCTTACACCGTTGACTTGAGACTCAATAACCGAAGCTACTGAAGACTCTATGACATTTGCACTTGCACCAGGATATGCCGCCGTAACAACTACTTGAGGAGGCGTAATATCAGGATATTTCTCAAGCTTCAATCCCATTATAGAAATAACCCCAACCAAAATAAGGAAAATTGAAATAACCATCGCAAATCTTGGTTTAGTTATAAAAAAGTATAAATTCTTTTTATCGATTTTTTTATTATCTTCCATGTTTATTTATGTTCCTTCTCACCCTCGGATTTTTCTGTTCCGTCATCAACCTTAACTTTCAGTCCAGGCTTTAACATCTGAATACCTTTAGAAATAATAACGTCGTTTGGTTTTAACCCTTCTTCCACTATCCAGCAGTTTCCAACCGGATCTGATATTTTGATGAATTTTTGTTGAGCTTTTCCTTCTTTATCTATAACCCACACAAAATATCCTTTAGTACTGTTAGTTACTGTAGATTGAGGAACTAATGTAACTTTTCTAGGTACGGTAGAAGATGCAACTACTTTTATGTAATCTCCGGGCACCAACAGATTATTTTTATTCGGGAATGTTGCCCTAAGATCTATTGTTCCGGCAGAAGGATCAACCATGTTATTTATAAACTCAATTTTACCGGTAACAGGATACTTGGAACCATCTGCTAACTCGAGTTCAACTTTCATATTAGACAAATCAGCTTTTTCATCTGATTTCTTAAATTTCATATAATCTTCACTTTTAAGGTTGAAATAAGCATAAACAGGGTCTACACTGACGATTTTAGCTAAAGCACCGACTTGGGGGTTCACAAGGTTTCCCTCAGTTATTATTATTTTACCGATTTTTCCGTCAAT
The DNA here is from genome assembly GCA_023435965.1 of Cyanobacteria bacterium OH_CDB_58. GTDB lineage: Bacteria > Cyanobacteriota > Vampirovibrionia > Gastranaerophilales > Gastranaerophilaceae > JAEZOG01. The sequence goes on from JAEZLC010000134.1 coordinate 12,147, forward strand.
AGGAGATGTCACTCTTGTATAACTTAAATTTAGCCTAGCTTTTGCAAGGTTAGCTCTGTTAACATCAAGCATTGCTCTATTTTGATCACGAGTAGCAACCGCTGCATCGTAATACGATTTGCTGACAAAATCACCTTTTACCAATTCCTGAGCTCTTTTCAGCTCTTTTTCAGAATTTATTAACGCAGCTTGAGACTGTCTAACTGCCGCTTGAGCATTCTGAACAGCGATTTGATATTCATTAGGCTCAATTAAAAATAATGTCTGCCCTTTTTTGACAGAAGCACCTTCTTCAAAATACCTCTTTTGAAGCCAACCATTAACTCTTGCGACAACATCAACAGTATATTTAGCTTCTAATCGCCCAGCCGAATCTGCTTCATCATAAATTTCATTTTCAATAACTTGTGCTACTTCTACTACTGGAGGTTTGGATCTCATTTTCATCATCATCTGAACCCCAATTGCGGACATAACCTTATTAAATACTATAGGAAGCACAATAACCAATACTAATATAATTAATATCAGTTTTTTATTTTTCTCGTTCATATGAAATCCTCTTAGCTAATGTTTCTGATTCTTTACGGCAATTATTGATTGCTTTTTGTGCAGTCAAATCACCATGTTGTAATTACAACATCATAATATCATAATTAAGTATTAATGCAAGCTTTGTAACAAGGAACAAATGTGCACTAGCTCTATGTTTACAAAAAAATATTCTGATTACTTTTCCGATCTTGCTATTTGCAAAACTTATCAAGAGTTATAGTATTACAACTCTTGATAATTACAATAAATTACTTAGGCTATTTTGATTGGTCCTTTACCAAAATATATCTGTCTAATTCTCGTTTTAAAAGCTCAATATTATCATAATAAGCACTGTCGATATGAACTCTTGCCTTTGTTTTTTTATCTGAGATATACAACGTCGGATATGCTGAAATATAATAATCATCAACTATTTTTTTGTTAGCTGGATCATCACAATTAATCAGAACAATATTATAGGCATTTCGATATATTGCATCAATTAATTTTAGTTTGGGTTTAAATTTTTGACAGAAACTGCACCAGTCGACGTAAAAATACAAAAGCATCGGTTTATCC
>JAEZLC010000167.1 GCA_023435965.1 Cyanobacteria bacterium OH_CDB_58
CTCAACGAGGAGAGGAATATTACCACAATGAATTATAAAGGTAAGGTAGCGGTTGCTCTAAGCGGAGGCGTTGACAGTTCTTCTGTTGCCTACATACTAAAACAACAAGGCTATGAAGTAATCGGTATAACAGCAAAAATGCTGGATGATGAAGGTTTTGAGCAAGTTGCCCAAAACGCTAAAAAAGTAGCCGACAAGCTGGGAATAGAACATATCGTTCTTGATTTAAATGATACCTTTAAAGAAAAAGTTGTAGACTATTTCGAACACTCATACAAATGTGGATATACCCCAAACCCTTGTATAGTTTGTAACAAACTAATTAAATGGGGAGAAATTTTAAATTATGCAATAAATGAAGCAAAAGCTGATTTTATAGCTACTGGTCACTACGCAAAAATGAGACACGACGACGACAAATACCTCCTCTACCCTGCTGTAGACGAAAAGAAAGATCAATTGTACTATCTGTTTGACCTTTCACAAGAACAGTTATCTAAAACACTATTCCCCCTTGGTAACCTGACTAAAGATCAAGTCAGAACGATTGCCTTTGAAAACGACTTGCCATCAAAATCTGCAAAGGAAAGTCAGGATATTTGCTTTATAAAAAAACCAATGACTACAAAGCAGTACATCTTAGAAAAAATTGAGCCAAAAGAAGGCGATTTTATTCTTGAAGAAACAGGAGAAAAACTTGGCGTTCACGAAGGATCTTTTCAATACACAATAGGCCAGAGAAAAGGTGTTGGAATATCATACTCAGAACCTTTATACGTAACAAAAATCGATCCTGAAACAAATACCGTGTACTTAGGCAAAGAAGAAGATGTTATGAGAAAACATGTCATTGCCGAAAACATCAACTGGCACGATGATAGAAACCAATTGCCTTTTGAAGCCATGGTAAAAATTAGATATAACATGGAGGCCAAAAAGGCTCTTTTAACGCCTCAAGATGACAAAATTCATATCACTTTTTATGAACCAGTATTAGCTCCCGCGAGAGGTCAGGCTGCTGTGTTTTATGATTTCAGAGACGGTCATCTTTTAGGTGGCGGTTGGATAGTATAACCTATTTACTTTTTTTATCTAAAAAATCCACGTCCGTGCTAAACTTCGTTGCATCATAATAACTGCTGTAGTTTGGAGGATAGATGTAATCTATGATTTTGCCATCTTGAGGAATCAATACGGCAAAATCACTATCTTCAAATACTTTGGACCATTTTTTATCAGAAATTAGTTTCTTGTAGGCAGGATATTTTTTCTCGATAATAATTACATCAGTTTTATAATCTGTAATTATTTTTTGCCAATTTGATTTCTTTGCCTGATGAAAATCCCTAAGCTCTTCTAAAAGTTCAGGATAATACACTTCTTCATACCTTCCATCCATAACGATTAGATTATTGGGATATAACTTGTATGCAGCATAACTTCCATAGCTAAAATCTACAAACAGGTTGCCTTTTAGATGGTTTAATCGAACAAATTCTACTGCAAAAATAGGGTATTTGTATTTAGATATTTTTATCTCTCCGTCATTCTTTGCAAGGTAAACTATACTGACAAGAATAATTAACGAATACACGAAAAGTTCCTTTGCAAAAACAAAGCGAGCGATAATTCTTTCTGATTTTATTTTGAAAATTTCTCTAATTTTTTTAGTTAATGAATTAAAAGCGAAGTAAAAATCATCATACAAAAATATAGCCGCTGAGATCACAAAGAACGGTTGATGCTTTATGTGAGAAATCGATAGATACGCGGTTACCAAAAGCAGTAAATACTTGGTTTTGTCTAACTTTGAATATGAAATCTTCTCTTTTATAGGTGCAATAACAGCACTTAAGACCATAACTATAAAAAACGCTTTAAACTTTATGTAATCATACAGATAATATTTATCAAATGTACCTCTCCACTCTGTTATCAAAGGACGTTTCATTGTTGTGGCTTTTAACAAAAACTCAATGTATTTAGGTCCATAAGGATTTATCAACAACGCAAAACAAGATAATAAAAGAGAAACCAGGTAATCCTTCACCGGTTTTTTATTTAAAAACTCACCTATTATATATATAACCAAAAGCCCTATACCACTTACACATCCACCGTGCAAATTATTCCAGAATATCATCATAAAAGGAAAGTAATAGAGCCATTTCTTTTCACCGTTTCTAACTCTTTCGAGCAAATATATCCACAAAGTGAAAAACAGAAAAGTAAAAAGATGGCACCTTATGGTTCCGGCGAAAATCTGGAAAGAAGCTAAAAAAGTAAATATATAAAACAAAATATTGTACGTTTTTGTACTTTTTACTCCGCGAAGCTCGATACACTTGTGTATTATGAACATAACTGAGAACATTAACAATGCTTTCAGAATTACTAGCCCATGATCGCCGAAGTACTTTAAAACTCCATAAAAAACAACACTTGAACCCCACTCATGGTCATACCAGAAGTGGGTCGGAGTATACGAAAAAATATCCTGAGTCATTAATGAGAAAGTCTGAAAAAAGTGCTTTCCAACCAATAACCTTGCCCAAAGGTCGTAGTCCGGAGTATTTACCGCAAAGGCCTTTGCGGTGCAAAACAAAAGCAAAACAACAAAAAACAAATAATATTTCTTCTTTTCTTTATTCATCAGGCTTTCTCATGTTAATATATATTCAAATCTAATTGTACAATAATTTTTGAGAGAGGAGTAGCATGAAATTAATCTCTGAAAACCTTCATATAATTTCTAAAGACATAAAAGAAGCAGTATTAAACAGAAACGAAGAATACATAAGATCGATTCTGCAAAAACAGATAGCAACAAAACCTGATTGGATAGACCTAAATATAGGTCCTGCAAAAAAGAGCTTCTCAGGAACCATGGGTTGGCTTATGGGGATCACAAACGAACTAACAGATATTCCGATTTCTTTTGATTCTAGCAACCAAACAGAGATAGTTGACGGACTCAAGCTCGCAAAAAATCCGTCAGACTGCCTTATCAACAGCACAAGTGCTGACAGCGAAAAATTAGAGAATTTAACGTCCATAGCAAAAGAATATAATTCTAACTTAATTGCATTGACTCTGAATAATGAAATAGGTATACCAAAATCTGCAGATGAAAGAATAGAACTGGCTTTCAGCATAATAGAAAAAACAACAGAAAAAGAAATAAATAATTCAAAACTATACTTTGATCCATTAATTTTGCCCATTGGAGTTGACCAGTCTCAAGCTACAGAGGCTCTAAACACAATCAGAATGTTCAAAGAAAGTTTTGATCCTCCTGTAAATACAACTATAGGACTTTCCAATATTTCAAACGGATGCCCCAAGGAATTAAGACCTTTAATCAACCAAACCTTCTTCATCCTTGCGGCGGGTTGTGGTTTAAATAGTGCCATTGTCGATTCCTTCGACAAAGAGTTATTAAGAATAAACAGCATTCTTGAACAATCCGCAGCATCAAACAACTACGACAAATTAATTATAAATATTTATGAAATGATGCAAAATTTTGGAGAGCTGGAAGATATTTCGTACGATAAATCAAACAAAGATGAAAATAATTTAATAAAAACAGCTGAAATACTACTGAATAAAAAGATATACTCGCACAGTTATTTAGAAATATAACTATAAATAATCTTAAACAAAAAGAGCTGAAGTAAATTTATTTCAGCTCTTTATATTTATAAATTCTAAATTAATTAACAAGAAAAAGTCATTAAAGCTTTTACTGAACGTGCAGTATCTTTTAAA
>JAEZLC010000274.1 GCA_023435965.1 Cyanobacteria bacterium OH_CDB_58
TCACTATAGATGCAGATGTGATTCAGGCAGATGGCGGAACTCGCTGTGCAAGCATTTGCGGCGGTTTTATAGCTCTTCAGATTGCAGTGGAAAAATTAATAGAACAAGGACTGATGACTGAAAGTCCTATTCTTGAACCTATAGCTGCTGTTTCAGCTGGTATCGTTGATGGTGAAGTAAAATTGGATCTGGATTATTGTGAAGATTCTTCAGCTCAGGTTGACAGTAATGTGGTAATGACAAAAAGTGGCAAAATAATTGAATTTCAGACGACTGCAGAAGGCAATCCATATGAAAGAAGCCAGCTGATGGAAATCCTGAATCTAAGTGAGCAGGCTGTCAAAGATATTATAGAGTTATACTAAAATCTTAATATATTCTTAATATCCATATTTTTTTAAATATGTATAATATTAGAATGTAAATTTGTACAGAGGAGAGAAATTAATTATGTGCGGAATAGTAGGATATATTGGAAAAAAAGATGTAGTTAAAATACTGGTCGACGGACTTACCAGCCTTGAATATAGAGGTTATGACTCTTCAGGCGTAGCTTTGAACGATGAGGGAGACATCAAAATATTTAAAGCAACAGGAAAGTTGCAGAATTTAAAAGATGTACTTGCAACATCAGGTTGTGAAATTAAATCACCGCTTTCAGGGATAGGTCACATCAGGTGGGCGACTCATGGTGGGGCTACAGAGTTCAACGCTCATCCTCATACTTGCAATTGTGGGAATTTAGTTCTTGTGCACAACGGAATTATTGAGAACTTTAAAGAACTAAAGCAGGAATTGACACAAAAAGGCTGTGTGTTTAAATCTCAGACAGATACAGAAACAATCGCGCACTTGGTTGCGTACGAGTATTCAAAGACTAATTCTCTAAGCGAAGCTGTAAGAAATTCTGTTCAGCAGTTGCAAGGTGCTTATGCCTTGTGCGTAATGCATAAGAACGAGCCTGATAAAATAGTAGGTGTAAGAAAAAATGCTCCATTGTTATTAGGGATTGGTGAAGGCGAAAACTTCATTGCAAGTGACGTGCCTGCAATTATTGAACATACAAAAAAAGCTATATACTTAGATGGTAACGAGATCGCAATTGTAACAGCAGACTCTGTTGTGATAGAAAATTTGGCCGGTGAAACTGTTGCAAAAAAAGTTGAGCATCTTCCTTGGGAACCGGTTGCTCTCAGTAAAATGGGCTATAAACATTTCATGCTTAAAGAAATTCACGAGCAGCCAGATGTTATTAGAAACGTTTTAAACGGAAAGCTTTATGACATAGACCTTCCTATTAATTTAAGCGAAGTAAAATTGAATAAAGAAATCCTAAGAAATTTAAACAGGATTGAGATTATCGCTTGTGGTACTTCATTGCACGCAGCTATGGTCGGTAAATATATTATAGAAGATTTTACAGGTATCGCTGTTGATGTTGAGCCTTCAAGCGAATACATATATAGAAAAACTGTCACGAATGCTTCTACATTGGTCGTTGGTGTTTCTCAGTCAGGAGAAACAGCGGATACAATTACTGCGATAAGACAAGCTAAAGACAAAGGTTCTCATGTATTAATTATTACAAATAGACCTGATTCAAGTATGGCAAGATATGCGGATAGTCTTATCCCTGTAAGTGCCGGAATTGAAGTCAGTGTTGCCGCTACAAAATCATATACGGCACAATTGATGTCATTCTACTTACTGGCAATTCATCTTGCTGAAATAAAAGAATCTTTAGATAAAGATTATCTGAAAAACCTTAAGCATGAATTGATTCAATTGCCTACAAAAATTGAGCAAATATTTAATCATAAGGAAGAAATTCAAGAATGTGCGAAAAAGTTCGCTAATACAAAAGATTTTATCTATATAGCAAGGGGAATCAATTTGGCCACAGCTCTTGAAGGTGCATTAAAACTGAAAGAAATTAGTTATATCAATGCCACAGGTTATGCAGCCGGTGAGCTTAAACACGGACCAATTGCGATGCTTGATGAAACAATGCCAGTTCTTTCTATATTGATACCAGGTCATATTACGTATGAGAAAATTCTTTCAAACAGTGAAGAAGCAAAAGCGAGAAATGCAAGATTAATCGCACTCACGTCATCTACAGACAAAGAATTAGAATCACTTTTCGAATTTATCATCAGAATTCCTGAAGTGTCTGAAATTCTTTCTCCTGTTATTGCTAATGTTCCTTTGCAACTTTTGGCTTATTACATTGCTGAATTCTTAGGAAAAGACGTTGATCAGCCTAGAAACCTTGCTAAATCAGTAACTGTAGAATAACAAAACGTATATGAAGCAAAATGATTTCAACAAAAGAAATTAAAATACCAAAAACAGATAAAATAAGTTCTGAGTATATTGAGTCCCATTTGGAAAAAATGGGGCTTAATGTGCTTCGTTGGGCTATTGTTGAAGTAAACGAGGACTTTTATCTGGTAAACTTGGCCTCGTTAGAGTAAAACTTTATCTAGTATTTTCGTAAGATTTTTTTCACAAATTATTATATTTGCTTCTCTTTTTAAGACTTCTTTAGCACAAAATGCAACTCTGGTTTTTGCGTGTTTAAACATGCTCAAATCATTGGCTCCATCTCCTACAACCAATGTGTCGTTTTCAGAAACATTTAATAGGCCTTGAAGTGTCTGTATCATCGTCCCTTTGCTTGTCGAAAACATCATTTCTCCGCCGACGCAACCGGTCATTAAGCCGTTTTTGAAATGTAAAATATTTGAAAATTCTGCATCTAAATTAAGATATGCTTTAGCTGGAACAGTTGCTGATTTGAATCCCCCAGAGAAACAAACGACTTTATAACCTGCTTTTTTTAGTTCAAAAACAGTTTCTTTTGCCCCGGGCATCAACGGAAGATTAGAACAAATGTCTTCTACTTTCGATTCTTTTAAGCCTTTTAACATCGCAACTCTTTTAGTCAGACTCTCAAAAAAGTCGAGATGTCCTTCCATTGCCTGTTTTGTGATTTCTTTTATTTCTTCTTCTATACCATGTTCTTTTGCTAAAAATTCTATGGTTTCTCCATCCATTAAGGTGGAGTCAAAATCAAAAACAGCGAGTTTCATTGTAGTTCTTTCTTAAATTCTGCTTTTCTTTTTTGTATCTGTTGAACTTTTAATTTTATGTCAGTCGCCATTTTTTGTTGAAGAGCTCTTATTTCGTCTCTAACTTTTTCCATGATAGGAAGAGGATCGGGATTATTTATGTTTGTACCTATGAGGCTATCTTTTAATACTTGAATTTCAGCTTCTGTAATCGTAACGATGTCTAAAACTTCTTTGATTTCAAGCCGTGTAAATCCAAGTTTTTGCAAATTGCCTTGAAGAACCGTTTTTATCTTATCTCTATCTTCTTTTATTTTTTCGGTTTGAGTTTTCTCTTTCCCGAAAAAGCTATCCAAAAATCCCATTTTTACTTCCTTTTATACATTTAATTTATAATTTTGTACCCATTTCACGCCATGTTCTGATATGTATAAGAATAAATATTCTCTATATTTAAGATACATCCATAATGGGTTATGGTACGATTCACTACAGGACCTAGTGCACAATTTAATCATATCACTTAGTTCCTGCTTTGTCATTCCGTTCCCTTCAAAATCGTATGTTGGAGAGAATTCGTCCTGTTGTTCGCTCACGCCTACTATGCCGTAGAATTCAGGGTTATCCCTGAGTTTTGTGTGTTTGCCCATTGTAAAAGTGCTTCTGCCATATGAATTTATTATGTCATTGTTTTTGCAGAGCATTTCAATCGTAGATTGTGCATCTTCTTTTGTTTCAGCAGGGAATCCGAAAAATATGAATGCAAAATTCCATATATCTGCTTCTGATGAATGTCTTAATATTTCAAATCTCTTTTCGACGTCTATACCTTTGTTAATAAGCTTCATTATCTTATCAGAGCCCGATTCTAGCCCCCATAAGAGCATTCTTAAACCTGATTTTCTCGCTTTTTGCAGTATCTCAGAAGTAAATGCAGTTTCAAGTCTTGCATTGGAAAAATAATTTATGTTTAACCCCTGTTGAATTATCTTGTCTGACATTTCGTTGAAGTACGCAGGACTTATTGACTCATCAATAAACTCAAAATTTGATAATCCGTATTTTGAATTTAATTCTTTAAGCTCTTCAACCAATTTTTCTATGTTCTTAACGTTGAAGTTTTGTCCAAAATCTTGATCGCAGAAGCTGCATTTGCCCCAGTAACAGCCTTTGCTTGTCTGAAAAGGCATAACTATCTGAGGGGTATAGTATTTTGTAAAATCAAATCCGTTAAAGTCTAGATTTGCCATTTCATCTAGCTTTCTCGGGATTTCCTTTTTGTTGATTATTATTTGATTATTTTCATTTTTATAAATTAAATTGGAAACTTCATCAATAGGGATTTGTTTGTTAATATATTTCGCTAAATCCACTACTGGTTTTTCGCCTTCTTCTATCAGGACTGAATCCGCAAAAAGTTCAAAAAACTCAGGCCTTTGGACAAGATTCTCGACCACTCTTCCAAAGAAATTGCCGCCGATGTTTACGTGTGCTTTGGTTTTTCCTTTTAGCATATTTGCAAGAGTCAAGCCGGGGACAATTTGACTGGACGAATTTATTGCTATTCCGATATAATCGGCTTCTTTGGCTTTTATTTCTTCTATTTTAGTGGGGAAATAGTCCAAAAACATATTTGTAGACTTGTCGAAACAATGATATTTTATACTGTCGTAGTTGAGTTTGAACAGTGGATTTGTATAGCTGTCAAAAGACATCTTTGAAGGGAAATAAGGCAAAGACGCAATCTCTAAAGCCGTTTCGATTATGTTGAGCGCTCTTACAAATAACTGAGGTTCATAAAAACCTTTTGATTTTAATATTTTAATAGCCTCATTTACCAGTGCTGGTATGTTTTCAAGTTGATATTGCTTAGTGGTGTTATATTCTTTAATTTTTGAATATTTTATCATTAGCCCTTGAACATCAATCGGATATTCCGCAAATTGTTTTTTGGGGTCGTGATGTTTTGATATCTCCTTTAAAATCTCTGGTTGCATTTCTTTTATCGTTGAGATTGTTTTATGTAGATAATTTTCATCTAGGACATCATTGTAAAAATCTGCATTCAAATCTATTGCTTCAGCATCAAAGCCTCCTTGTTTCAATTGTCCTAATAGTGAAGGAATCGCAAAATGAGGGCTTATAGGCGTCCATTGAGGCGGAAAAAGCAGCAGAACTTTCATATACTTCCCTAAATTATTCTAACTCCACCTAAAATACCATATTTTATTAACCAGTAGAAGAAATTAACATATTCTGGAAGAATAACTTTGTAATATTTCTTAATAAATAATAAAAAATTATCAATTTTGGAGAACAAAATAACTTATTTGATATATACGGAATATATAAGGAGAGTTTTATGATTTTGAATGAGTATTCTATTTCAGATTTCGAAGCAGAAATATGCGGGAATGGTCATAAAACATGTTCTGATATGATGTCAGGGCACAAATCTATAATGGATATTCCGATTGATATGGTCATTAGTTCAGAAATTATGGGTAACGGAATTTAATTTTAAAATTTATTGAGAGAAAAAATAAGAGGATATAGAGATGACAACATTAAATTATGCGGATTGGCTACAATCATTAAAAGCAAGAGGTGTAAAAACCACTTATATCAACACAAAAGGAAAAGAAGCAAATTTTCAGGATTATGGAAATGCATTGTCTGCCGAAGTTCAAAAAATGATAATGGATAGCTTTGATACAGAAGCTGATAAGACATTGCAATCGCAAATAGCTGGTCTAATGAACGGCAAAAATGTAGTAAGTACTGCTGATATGATTAAGCTTTTAAAAGCAAATGGCATAACCATGACAAAAATTAATTGTGATGCGGCAAAAGAATCAGGCAGATTGATAGATGAAAAAGTATCAGGTCATGGGTCCAGAAAATCAACAACAGGCGTAGCACTTTATGAAATAAGCGATGGAAAAGGCGGTAAATTTACTATCGCTGATGCAAATGGCAATAGCTTTATTGAAACTGAAGAACTATTCATGAATGAAATCTTAACAGG
>JAEZLC010000133.1 GCA_023435965.1 Cyanobacteria bacterium OH_CDB_58
CTAGTTCATTTATTGCGTTATTTAATTCCGTTGCGGAACTGACTCCTCTTTTATACTTATCTGATTCTCTTTTTAGTATTTCTTTATTAATTTCGCAGACTCTCTTTAGTAAAGCGATACTTTTGTCATATCTGATTATATTGATATATGTAGTGCCAACATTGCTCGCAAGCATTATATAAGCAGTTTTTTCGTGTGATTTTGCTGCTTCATAATTTTTGTACGATGACTTTGTCTTATCCCTGCTTTTAAGCAATAGATCAGCTTCATATTTCATAAAAAACGGTAAGATAAAAGCGTTTTCAGCAACTTCCATGCTTCCATTTATACTGGGTGAATTTATCCCAAGATAAGCAGTGGATACTGAAAATGAGGGGAGTTCTTTAGCAAAGTTAGTTTTTACAAATTGTCTGTATTCTTCGCTTTGCCAGGATGCTTTTTTCGCTTCGTGATTATTTTGAATAGATTTTATTATGTATGATTTTAGATGTGGATCCTCAAAGTTATCCCACCATTTTATATTTATAAATTCAAATTTCTCGCATAAATCGTCTACTTTTGATTTTTTGTCACACAAACTAAAAATTTTGCAAAATGAACATTGAGTAATACTCAAGAAAATGCATAAAATAAACAATAATCTGATGCATATTATAATCCTGGAATTGCCCACGATCGTTCAAAACTCCGTTATTATTCGAATTCATTAATAAAGTAACATATAAGAACAAATATTAAATAACCCGAAATGCTATAGAAGTGGACAATTGGTAGTGCATGATTGGGTTTCTTAATATAAGTTCAAATAATAATTGTATTATTAACAATTATTAAACAACATTAACTTAATAAATATCTTTATAATATTGCTGTTATAGACTTTTCAAGAATATGTAAAAAATATAGCCAACTGGTTAATATTGCACATTAAAAACCGATTTGTATAATTCAAATATAATAAATGAGGTTTGGCATGAGCAGAGTTGCTCCGATAAATTCACCGAATAATGCTCCAATCGTAAGATTGCAAGCTAAAGATGTTGCATATATTTCAGGTGGAGGTGCATTGTTTTTTTCTGCTGATTCATATTTTGGTCAAAAGCAATACATAAAAAATGGTGAGGACTATTTTAATAAAGTTTTTGATATGAAAATATATAAAAACGCTAAACAATCCAAGGCAGAAACCTTAAGAGATAGCTATTTAAAAATAATAAGGTCAAAAAATATAAATAGAAAACTTATTTTTCAAGCAGCTTTAAAAGGAAGCATTGCATTCGCTGTAATATTTGCCTTATCAAAATTTTTTATTGAGCACATTTTTAAGATGACAAAAAAATAAGAGAGAATATTCTCTCTTATTTTAATTATTTTTCTTTGATTTTTAGAACTTAACTTCAGGTGTTGCTTTTTCGCTTTCAGAAACTTCGAAGTATTCCCTTGCCTTAATGCCAGAAAAAGCTGCAATAAAGCTTGTAGGGAAGGTTCTAATAGTAGCGTTCAAGGACTTAACTGAGTTGTTATAATCCATTCTTGCCACTGCAAGTCTGTTTTCTGTTCCAGCCAATTCGTCTTGTAATGCTATAAAGTTTTGATTTGCTTTAAGTTGTGGATAATTCTCAACAATTGCAAGAAGTCTTGATAATGCACTGTTGAATTCTTCATTAGCCTGCCTCACGCCTTTTACATCTTTTGATTTAACAGCACCGGCAAGTTTTGCTCTTGCTTCCGCAACTGCTGTAAAAATTCCCTTTTCATGTGCAGCATAGCCTTTTACTGTGTTAACTAAGTTTGGTATCAGGTCATTTCTTCTTTTCAGCTGGTTTTCTATTTGTGCCCAGTTTGAAGTAACAGTTTCATCCATAATTTGAAGCCTATTATAAGTTCCAATAAGGCTCGAAAAAATCAGTACAATTACAACAAGTATACTGAGTGTAATAATAAGTCCTTTATTTTGCATGTTTTTCCCTTTCTATATTTTATCTACTGCTGATAATATTTTGTTAGTTGAGTTTATGAGCGACTGAATTATTTGCTCATAATCTGATTTTCTAATCGATATCTTCTCTTTTCTTGACTTTAAGAGTTTTTTAAATGTTTCTTTGTCAAAATCAATGTTCTCTGCCAATAAGTCAATTACTTCTTCAGCCTGATGAGGAACCCTATCGTTGTGTATTTTTAGCACTGCTCTAAATACGGCGATAAGACTTTTTGTGGCAGACAATGCAACTTTCTCTGCATTGTCCAGTTTTGAACTGTTAGCGAGATAATACTGTCTTAATTTTATAAGTATATTTTTGATTTCATGCTCACACATAAGTCTTAAATTACTGTTAGTTAGTTGAAGTGTGGCAACAACATCTTCTCCAAATACGATTCTATATCTGTCTTTTATGTCTGAGTATTCTATGGGGTATACATCAGCAGAGTTGAACCATTCTTCTTTGTCCATAAAGATTGGAAGATTGTCATTGTCTTTTTTCCAATTCTTAATAATGTTGTTTGATTGTTTGAGGTCTTCTGCGTCTAAATTATTAATCAAAACTATGCAGTTGATGTCTGAGTATTTGTTTTCACAAAGGTTATCAGCACAAGAACCATACACAACTACTGAGAAAAGCTTTTGCGTATATGTTTTTTTTAATTCTTCAACAAAATTATTTAATATTTCATTTTTATCTTTCATCATTACCATCCTCCTGATGCACCTCCACCACCGAAGCCTCCGCCTCCAAAACCGCCAAATCCTCCACTGCTGCCACCAAAGCCCCCTCCGTAGTATAAGCCTGATCCATTCCTTTTGTTTCTATCAAGTATTATTGTGAGAGAGATGAAAAAGACAATGTAGAATATAATTTCTGCATTTTCTGAGCTTCTGGATCTTTGGCTTTGTGGTTTAGGAAGGTCATATTTGCCAGTTATTTCAATTCTATATTCTTCTGCTATTAACCTTGCTACTTCGTCAGTGGCATATATAATTCCTTGCTCAATATTTCCTTTTTTGAATTCGGGAATCATCAGCTCGTCTCTGATTCTTCCTGCTTTTGAATCAGGTATAGCTCCTTCAAGTCCGTATCCAATTTCTATTCTCAATTTTTTCTCATTTGGAGCAACGATAATTAAAGCACCATTGTTTTTATCTTTTTTTCCAACACCCCACTGCCTTCCAATAGAGAGTCCCACATCTTCTATCGGATACCCATCTAATGTAACTAGTGTTACAACAGCTATTTCAGCACCTGTCTTTGATGAGATTTCTTCTGCTAAAGAGTTTAGCTTGTTTTCGTTAGGAGTACTTATGACATTTGCGTAATCGTTTACAAAATTGTATGGCCTAGGGGCTTTGTATTCTGCTAAGGCAATATTGTGAGAAAGAAATAAATAAAAACATGAAACTACCGCTAACAGTACAAATCTAAGTGATATTTTAAAACAACTATTTTTCATTGAGTAATTATAAAGGATAATTCTGATATTTTGCAAATTCTTAAAATATGTAATTGTAGAAATAACCTACTGCAGTAAAGCTTATAAACATATATAGAACAAATCTTGTAATCAGTTCTTTTTTCATTACCCTGCTTAGGATTACCATTTCAGGCATAGAAATACCTACAATTGCCATCATCATAGCAAGAACAGTTCCAACTGCCATTCCTTTTTTTATGAGAACTTCTGCAACAGGTATTATCCCTGTTGCATCAGAATATAATGGGATTCCCGCCAGAACGGCAAGAGGCACGGCAAATATGTTAGCTTTCGAAAGATGTTCGATAAAAAACTCCTGTGGAACATACCCATGGATTGCTGCACCTACTCCGACGCCAATGATTACAAAAAGCCAAACTTTTTTAAGAATTCCTCTTGCATAGTCAAAGGATTCGGCAATTCTTTTTTTATAATTAATAATGACTTTGCCTGCTTCTGAGACGCCCTTGCACTTGCATTTTTTATCTTCAAATATATCGTCGCGAAGGTATTTTTTCATACCGAGATTTTCCATAACTAATCCGCCGATTATCCCAACACAAATTCCAGTAACGACGTATACAACAGTTATTTTAAGTCCGAGTGTAGACGCAAGAACAAGTATTGCTATTTCGTTAATCATTGGTGATGTGATTATGAATGTCATTGCAACGCCAAACGGCAATCCTGCCTCTATAAACCCTATAAAAATTGGTACGGAAGAACAAGAGCAGAAAGGAGTTATCGCACCAAATAAAGCACCTAATAAATAAGCCAATGGTTTTGGTTGTTTTTCAACGAATGCCTTAAATTTTTCATTATCGATATAGCTCCTTAAAAATGAAATTATTGTGATGATAAGAAATAATAAGCATAGTATTTTTATAACATCATAGATGAAAAAATGGACGCTGTGAGTTAGTTTCGCTCCGTCTTCCATTTTTAGTAAATTAAAAACTATTAAATCTGCTATTTTTAAAAACATTTATTCTCTCCTTATAATTTAAAAAACATACAAACTGCACTAGCTGGGCAAATTTTTGAATATTGTGCAGAATTCTTTATACTACTAGGGACAAGTTCTCTATCAACCTTAGTAAAACCTAATTTTGTGAAGAATTTTTCGGCAGTCGTTGTTAGTAAATATAATTCTGTTATTTGATACTGTTTTGCAATTTTTAATAATGTGTTGCATATTTTTTTTCCAAAGCCTTTGTTTTTGTACTCATTTATTAAAGCTACCGATCTTAGTAGTGCAACACTTCCAAAAATTTCGAGTCCGCCCAGTCCAACAATAGTAT
>JAEZLC010000211.1 GCA_023435965.1 Cyanobacteria bacterium OH_CDB_58
GCTGTGTTTTCAATCAGTGGTATCAGTTTGTCGATTACTTCGTGTTTGTTAAAGTGTTCGTGTTTATTTGAATGTGAAGCATCTTGACGCTTATCGTGTTTCATCTAAACCTGCCTATCCTGCGAAAAAACTGTGCCCATTAATAAAAAAAGAAACGGTTTGTGCCGTTCCCTTTTTACAACATAATTATAATAACATTAAACCTTAATTTTTAAAAGTAGTTTTTTTCAGCAATAAATATATATTAACAAAATACGCATAAAGAAATGTGTTATAATGTTAGTGTAGTGTGATTAATTGTGGATTTAGTTGCGGATGTTGAAAAAGACCAGTTTTGCTTTCTCTATTGCGGAAGCTTTGATAACATTGATGATAGTCAGCTTGATTTTATCAGCAGTAATTCCTGTTATCTCAAAAAGGCAGATGACATCGGATTCTATGTGGAAGTACATTTCAGCAGGAACTGGTGCTAATTCCAGTATATTTTACGGATTAGGTACTTCTCAGACAGCACTTATCGGCTCTAATGCCATACCCGTGAGTTCTTCTGGAAGCAGACTTATTTTATTTACTCCTGTGGATTCCGGCGGTACAACGATTGCAAGGTCCATAATTGATTTTTATCAATCAACGGGAACAGGTCCTATCAATATCGGGAAAGTTTCGTTCGATCAGTGCAGAAATACTGCAATGGGCAAAGGTGCCTTGGCAAGTGTTTCTGGTGCGGTTGTTCATAGCACAGGAGATAGCAATACTGCATTTGGAGAATCTTCTTTAACTACTAATACGACTGGCAGGGCAAATTCAGCACTCGGTGCAGCTACGCTGCAATTCAACACTACAGGAAATTTCAATACCGCGATGGGAGTAGGAGCTTTATACAGAAATACGACTGGTAACAGCAATACTGCTGTAGGCGTTGAAGCTTTAAGAGAAAATACAACAGCTATTTCTAACACAGCGGTTGGGCATGGCACTTTGTATTTTAATACTACAGGTTACTCTAACTCAGGATTAGGGGTTACTGCTTTATACAGAAACACAACAGGTTATGATAACGTAGCAATCGGGGTAAACTCTCTTTATAATAACCAGTCAGGGTATTCAAATACTGCTGTAGGAACCAGCTCAATGAATACAAATCTTAGCGGGCTTCAGAATACAGCAATAGGACATTCTGCACTTGTTGCAAATATCGATGGCGACAATAATGTCGCCGTTGGGGCTTCTTCTCAACCTGCTACTACTACAGGGAATAATAATGTTTCTGTCGGTTCTACTGCAATGTGGGCAAACACTAGCGGTAGTGCCAATGTTGCAGTTGGTGAAGGAGCATTAAGAGGATCCTCTACTTCCAGTAACAATGTAGCGTTAGGATTTTTATCTTGTCAGAATGTGACAGGTGGTACCAGTAATATCTGCTTGGGGTATGGGGCAGGTCCGACTACTGCGGGTGCATACAATAACCAGCTTTTTGTAGATAATATGGCCTCAGATACACCATTGATAAGAGGGGACTTTGGCACTAATACAATCACTATAAACGGTGTTCATTATGTTACAGGTAACAGTTATACCAATGGGGCAACGCTTGTTACTTCAGACAAAAGACTTAAAAATATAATTGGAGAATATACTTCAGGCATAGAAAAATTAAACCAAGTTCATACGGTAAGGTTTGTATATAAAAATGACAAGCAAAAACGCGTGAGAGCAGGTGTTATCGCACAAGAGATGCAAAAAATATTTCCAGATTCAGTGCAAAAGGGAGAAAATGGTAACTTGTATGTAGATAACAGTGAAATATTATACTCAATGGTGAACGCAGTTAAGGATATGTACAAAAAAATCCAGACTCTCATCGCCAAAGTAACAGGGCTAGAAGCAAAAGTCGCAAAGCTTGAAAAGGAAAACCGTGACTTAAAAACACTTGTATTGAAGCAAGAGGCACAGAATAAAATATTCGAAAAACGATTGAAAAAACTGGAATTAAAAAGTCATTAAAAAAGGAAGTCCTCAACTTCCTTTTTTATTTATTTACTTCTTCTTCAAAATTTATTTTGCTTTCTGTAAGCTTAATTAGTTCATCGTATCTGTCTTTGTCATGCAAATAATTGTACCCAAAAAGTACCTCAAGAGCTGTTGCCTGTCTGTGAAGAGTATGGTTTATTCTTCTGGCAGAAGATGTGGAGATGTTTCTTGCTCTCCTTATCAAATCTCTTTCTTCATCGCTTAGGTGTTCTTGCAAGAGTTCAAGTAAGTCAGTCTGAAACTGAGCGTTTACGAACTTTACTGTGTATCTGTGCAGTTTGTTTGAGTTAGATGTTAACAAAATAACTTTTTCTCTCACAAACACTTCATAAACCGCATCTCCAATATGGGCATAGTTGCGTATATTTAGTTCTTCCATATTAGCCTTGGTTTAAAAGCAGTCCAGAAACCGGCTTAACTTTCACTATGTATTCAGCATTAGCTTCGCTTAGAGCTTTTTCGAGATTTGTTATTGCATCTTCTTCAGAATGACCGTATCCTACTAAATTTTTCATTATGCAATTAGCTATGAATACATTGTTTCTGTTGCCTTGATAAACTAATGCAGGGTATTCGATAATTGATAGTTCCATTTTGTATCCTCTTAACCTGTTAGTTTTTATATCGGACTAATTTCAAATAACTTTAAAAATATGATATATTTTTCTTATGAAAATTCTTTTTGTAACTGATTTATTCCCGATATCCAATAATAATGAGCCTAAAACCTTGAACTATTTTGTTAACAATTGGAAACAATTGGGGCACGAGATAGATGTAATTCGTCCTAATTTTTTGTTGAATTCTTTCATAAGAGGAAAAAAATTATTAAAAGAAGGGGAATATCATCAGGACGGAGTTAGAATTTTAAATTTAAATTTTCATACCCCATTTTGGTTTAACATAAAGAAAAAGCTACCGTACTGCTTTGATATTGAGTCTTACGATGTGATAATTGCACATATGCCTTCAGGTTCGCTGTTTGCTAAAAAGCTTTTGAAAAGGAGTAATAAACCTCTTATAGTATCAGTTCATATGTCTGACATAGAGGTTCTGACGGCTCCGGCGTACAGGTTCTATTTTAGAAATGCTTTAAAAAAGGTATATAAAAAAGCAGACTTAGTATCTGCAAGAAGCTATATATTAGCTGATAAAATCGCTGTTACATTACCTCAGGTGAAAGAAAAGACCTTTGTTGCTTATTCAGGAATAGAAGAAGAATATATAGAGCCCCAGAGTTTCTTCAGGGAAAAGCTTGATTCTTTATACAAGACAAAGTTTTTGAAGATAGTAACTGTGGCTTCTTTAATAAAAAGAAAAAGGATTGAAGTAGTGTTAAGTGCTCTGGCAAAGCTTCAGGGTATAAAATGGAAATATACAATTATAGGCAGCGGAAGTGAGCTAAATGAATTAAGAAGATACGCAAGATATCTTAAAATTGAGAATAAAGTAGACTTTTTACTAGATATTTCAAGAGAAAAGGTGTTAGAAAAACTAAAGGAATCGAACGTTTTTGTTATGCTCAGCGAGAGAGAAACTTTTGGCATGGCTTACCTTGAGGCTATGGCAAAAGGCAACATAGTCATAGCAAGAAAAAATGATGGTGTTGACGGCATAATTAATAATTTGCAAAACGGATTTTTATGCCAAACCTCATTTGATCTTGCAAATGTTTTGGTCAACCTGGTTCACATGGATCATAACCAGTTAAAGAATATATATGA
>JAEZLC010000253.1 GCA_023435965.1 Cyanobacteria bacterium OH_CDB_58
TTAGCCTGAGTGTTATAAACATTCTTCATTGGCAAGCCGCTAATCTGTGATGTATAAGGGTTTCTTTGACTGTTCTGATAAGCTTTAATCCCATAATTTATAGAAGGAACGCTTTTACCAGCAGCCAAGTTTTGATTTCTAAGTGTTGAAACTCCACCACCCAAGCTTAACTCTTCTCTCATCGCCATCTCTTTATCTTTTAAGCTTTGAGATAATCCAATTTTAATCTCGTTATTTTTTTCAGGTTTAACACTTTTAAGCCCGAAAAGAATAATCAAAGAGAAGATAGCTCCCAATGCCAGGAATTTTCTATCCACTTGCTTAAGGTATCTTATAATCTTAATCAGGTATGGTTTTACCTGATGTGCTTTTCCGATAGCCAATCCGGTTGCTGTTTCGAACATTCCGTTCGACTCCAAGTCCTGAAACTCTTGTTCTTGAGAGTAAACAGGTGCATAGCTCTGCATCGGTTTGCTCAATTCTATCTCATTTGCCGAGTTCGCCAGAACATTAGCTGGCTGAACCGTTTCTACAGGAGCAAAGTAAACATTTGCTGATGCAATATTTTTGCCGTGAATAATTATCTTCGTATTTTCATCAGCATCAGGCTGAATCATAACACTGTCGATATCTGGAACATTATTATAAACAGTTCCTACAGATTCTAAAGGCAAAATGCCTTTTACATCAATCGTGATATCATCTCTGGATTCTACTGTTTTTCTGACTTCAGAAGACTTGTCAGCCTTAAGAATTACCTGATATCCGTTGTCTGAATCTTTAATTTCTATTGCCGAAAGAGTATTTTGTGCCGCCATTGAATTTAAGCTTGCGAAACAAACCCATAAAAAACTCATTAGCGTTACCTTAACAGCTTTGACGATATTCTTTTTATCTCTCATATTCCCCACACTCCCCGGGACTTTACTCAACTAAACTGTAACTATAAAAAGAATAATCTTTTTAAAACCTAAATACATCGACCTATGGATTTATAATTGCTTATTGACCATATGGTCTATATTTTGTTATCCCATTTGACAAAAAATATTCAAAAAAAATTAATATTGGGTTTCAAGTTCAAGTAATAAATGTTAGAATAAGATAACGTATTTTACAGGAGAAAAAAATGCTCTCTTTCTTATTCGGCAAACAAGAACCAGATAAAGCTAAAGAAATAAATGCTTTATATAAAAAACTAAAAGAATTATACAACTATAACCAGATATCAGAAGATCGCAAAAATTACATCAAAGATGAAATCGAAAAACACGGATACTTGAGGTACCCACATATAAAAGCATTGGAGGAGTTAACACCCGCAGAAACTCTCTTCGGACTTGAAATTAAATGGAAACTAAACGGAATATTCGAAAACGACTCATTTCAATTTGAAAATAACAAAATTAGCCCTGTTGCAAGAGCAGGATATACTGATGCTGACTGGATAAAAAAAGAACAGCACTCAATAAAATTAATAAACCTTGCGGCTTTAGGCGACGGAAATACAACCCATGAGATCGGCAAGTTTATCGATTGGCTCAAGCAAATACTCATTCTGCCTTCCGGCAATCTCGAAAAAAAGGTCTTAGCTACAACAATATACTTAATACCCTTCCACCCAAGAGAATTCGGCTGTGCGTACCTTCCTTCGAGTGCAAGCGTGAGTGAAAATCTTCAAGACAAGTTGGTAAACGAGGCGACCGGACTATCAGCTAAAGAACAGGTTAAGTTATTCATCAAATTGGCGCAGCTGGCCGGTCATCCGGTCATTTATGATGTTCTTCCTCAAACCGGAAGGTATTCTAAAGTTGTCTTATCAAGACCGCATGTTGCAAGGTGGTTTGACGTAAACACACTAATAAAACAAATTGAAGAGGAAGTCGATAAAATCGGCAAAAAACTAGAATCGGAATTTGACTCTGAAGATGTCGAACTTACAAAGAAAATATATAAAAACACTCTATACTGCGGTTCTAACGATCTTAGCGACTTTTACAAAACAATATATGACAGGATAGATAAAGAACTTGAAGAGAAGAAAAAAGTATTGTCTGAAAAGATGATGACAAAGGCAGAACAGCTAAAAATCCAAAAGAAAGCAAAAGAAATAGTAGCTGCCATTCACGGAACGTCAACGTCTAAAATATCAAGAGAAAAACACATAACAAAGCAAGGCGAAACCATCCATACCCTTATAAAAGAAGGCCTATGGACCGCACCTGGAGGGGCCTGGTGTTCTTCAGGAGTTCCGATTTTTGACAGGATGTCAGAGTGCGGCAGTTTCCCCGTATTTAAACATTATGACTATCAAGGCAATGATGTAAGCCATTTTGCAAATTTAGATTGCCAAACTCCTTATTTCTTCTTCTATATGGATACAAAAGAATTCAACAACACGGCTTTAGACACTCTACTAAAACGAGCTAAAAACAGGCAGCTGGAATACAACTTTGACGGAACTAGAATGGATCATGTAGATCACATCGTTGATGAATATTCCGAAAAAGACGGACTTCCAATAAGCTATAGAATTCCCAAGCAGATATTGGCGAAAAACAACAAACAGCTAAAAGAAATGTGCCCTCATTATGCAACGATTGCGGAATATATGCTCGGCGGTCATTATTACAAAGAATACCAAGACGAAATGAACTTCGATGTACTATGGGGTGATGATATAATCTCCCAATACACAAAAACACCCTATGAAATTATAAAAAACAATCAGGACTTACATGATTACAATAGCCAAAACGTAAAATCATTACCTTTATCAATATTGAAAACCTACAACAATCAAGACGGTGAATTCAGAGAAATAGACCAGTTCCCCGGTCAACTCGGAGAGGCAGGAGCTATATTCAAGTGGTTTAAACTCAAATTTCTGCCAGGCGGCAAATTAGCTCAAAGACCTGTTTTATACGTTGACGGGGACGAATCCTACACAAAATCAGGAATAGAAAGTACAGTAATTTCCGAAATTTCTCTTGCCAGAGAAAAAAATTACGATTTCTTCTATAAATTTGATGCAATCAATAGATTTGCCCTAAATAACGAACTAACAAGAGAAGGTGAAGCCCAAATAATTACGGAACACGAAGATGGCTTTTGCAGTTGGATGATATCAAAAGATCCTCTAAAAGAAACTCTATTAGTCATTGCAAACTACTATGCACCTACTGAAAAAGTTTCTATAGTTAATGAAGACGGAACAAAACTCAATACTATCAGAGACGGCGAAGCTATTTATGAAAAATCTATCGAGGTTCCCTGTGATTATACAATTGTTTCTGAAATAAAATATGATGAAGAACAAAAAGAATTCGTTGAGATTAAAATCGAACAAGACAGTAACTCCCTCTATTTTGACAAATTAGAGCCGAGCGAATTTAGAATCTATAAGCTTTTAAGATAAAAAAAGGGACTGATTAATATCAGTCCCTTTTAAAATTAAAACTTTATTACTCGGTTCCTTCTCCAGGTTCACCTTCCTCAGGTGCCTTCTCTTTTATAACAACACCCAAGGATGCCAAGCTTTTTACGGCCTTTGGAGCCAGAGCAGTATCCGCGAAGTTCTCTAATATAGTTTGATAGCATTCAATCGCCTCATCTTTATATTCTCTTGATTTAAAAAGGTTTCCGAGCTTGAAGTATAATGGGGCGTAAGAAGGATCGGGTGCAATAAGCATTTGATCATCCAACTGCATTTTTATCTGAGCTAATTTGGCATTTTCCTCTGGTGAAAACAAAGAAGCCTGATAAACTTTTCTTGTAAGAACATCAATATTGGTAGTAATAGCAGTCAACTCTTCCGCAGAAATCCCGCCTGCTGATTTCTTACTCGACTTTGCAGCATGAACGCTGTCCAGATTTGCCATGCAAAATATGCCTAAAAATAGCAACAATAATGCTAATACTTTCCTCATGATACTTTTCCCCAATAAATATTGTTTGATTAAAGCATACTATAAGATTTTGACTTTTGAACTCAGTTATATGTATGATTATTTTATGAAAATTCAAGAAAAAATAGAAAAACTGACACTAAAGCAAAAGATTTGCCAGTTGTTTATAACAGGATATGAGGGCGAAACCCCTCAAAAATGCAGCTATTTCAATCAACTGCTTGACAATTCTCTCGGTGGAGTAATCTTCTTTACGCAAAATATCAAAAGTAAAGAACAATTCATCCAATCAATAAACTACATAAAAGAAAAATCTAATATCCCACCATTTTTCAGCATTGATCAAGAAGGCGGCAGAGTAGAGAGAACCGAAAATATTCATCAAGGCAAAAAATACCTGAGTGCGAGGTATGCTGCTGAAAAAGGCCTCGATTTTTTATCAACTCAAACTAAAGAGATGGCGAGTGAACTCAAGGAATATGGCATAAATATGAACTTTGCCCCTGTTTTTGATGTCAACACCAATGAGAACAACCCCATAATAGGAGAAAGAGCCTATTCAAACAAG
>JAEZLC010000254.1 GCA_023435965.1 Cyanobacteria bacterium OH_CDB_58
CTTGTTTCTGAGTAATCTGATACAACTTTGCCTGATAAATAGCAATCGCCACCTGATTAACTATTTCTTTTAGCAAAGTAATCTCATCTTCACTTATATACCTCTCTTCCAAAACGTACTGCAGACAGAAACCACCGAGAAAAATATCTTTATGAAAAAGAGGGAACCCTATTGCTGATTTTACGCCATACTCTTCAATGACTTTTTTTTCTCTTGAAAGATTTTCCTCAGGAACATCTATTGATATACTCTCTCCTTTAAGAATCAAAATCTTACCTTCTTTAATAGCAGAAGCGAATTCCGGAAGACCTGTGTTAACGTCGAAACCGATAGACGGCATAATTTCATCTGAGGACAAGTATTCATCTCTTATTGGGAGGAATTTCTCTATTGACTTGTCATATTCAACTAGATAACACCTGTCAGTATTGTAAGCCTTCCCGATAATATCTACTATCTGCCTTTTTGTCTTGTTTATGTCTAATGACTGCCGTATTGTTTCCATAACATTCCGATAGAAACTTTTTATATTGTTGTCTTTTATAAGTTTTAAATTTTTGTGCCCTATTTCTGAAATCGCATTTGCTATCTTATGCAGTAGCGATGCTGCATTCTCTACTCTTTCAAAACTTGATTTTGGTATTTTTCTCAATGCCGCGATACAGCCATCTTCTTCTGCCTGAAGATAAGATGCAATTTTTTTAAAGTCTTCGTCATTTTTAGTATCGGTAAAAACTTGACCACCCAAGATTGTCCCGAAATGCTTTCCGTCAACTATAATTGGAACCGCAAAATCCGTCAAACCGCAATGACAAGTGTATATTTCAGGTTTAGCAGTTTGTGAGGCAACCCTGCCCCATCTTATATCACACTCATTGCACATCTGAAAACCTTTTTCAGAGCCTCTTGCAAATTTACTGCAAAAAAGACTAAAATTGCTGGCTTTTGTCACAGGACCATTTTTATCGATGGTAATACTTGCAATATCGAATGTTTTTGCAAACACATCCTGAAAGTTTTGCAAAAACTCTATATCAATTAAATCAACTAAAGTTAAATCATCTTTTTCAAACATTCAACAAAAAATAATCCAGATTACCTACAGATGCGATTATACTAAGATAATACATTTAACCAAAAATAGCAATATTTATATTTGAAGAAAAGCATTTTATCCAAAAAGGCTACATCAATATCTATGACTAGCATTTGGAAGCTGTATTGTTATCTTTGTGCCTTGATCATCAGAAGAATCAACACGAAGTTCCCCTGAATGCAAGTCTATAAGCCTTTTAACAAGAAACATTCCAAGCCCAATTCCTTTTTTACCACCCACAAAAGAAATATCAACTCTTTTGAATGTTTCAAATATTCGGTTTTGAACATCTGATTCCATATTACGGCCACTGATTTCGAGTGAAAGAATCATTTTAGAACCATCTAGCCAAGAGTTTAATACCAACAGCGTATTTGGGGGGATATTCTCAATAGCATTATTCAATAAATCATACACCATCTGCTTGAACCTTTCTCGGTCAGCTTTCAAATTAATATTCCCTAAAGACACCTGCAAATTCACATTCTTATGCAGAATATTCGAAGACAATGTATCGACAGCTTCTCTAATAACAGCAGCTGAATCAACCATTTTTAAATCAAGTACAAAATGCTCTGATTCGATTTCTGAAATATTAATTATATCGTTTCTTAATGCTGCAAGCTGCCTACTATTTTCATTAATATTGTTGAGATATTCAACTTGCTTGTCCCTCTCAAGATCACTGTTTACAAGGACATCGGTATATTGAATGATATTGTCGAGTGGTTTCTTGAATTCTTTTGAAATATTTTGAATTAAGTCATCTTTTGATTCAGATGATTCTTGGTTTTTTTGGAATAACTCCGCCTGATACAATGAGATTCCGGCTTGAGAACAGATATTTCTCAATCTGCTTATTTCTTCTTCGCTCAGAACCTCGCATTCGTCCTTTGTAAATTCAACACAAAAATATCCCATAATTCTGCCCTGATAAAGCACGGGGAAATTATAACTGGATCTTACATTTGAATCTTCGAATAAATCTATAAAGGTCTGGCTTTTTGGGTTATTCCTAATGTATTCTTTCCAGCACTGGATTTTTATCTCCCTTTTCTCCAGCAACGGTTGAATATATTCTCTTATTGAAGGATCGGACCAATCATATCCTACAAAACTTTTTTCTTTTGAATTGGACAAATATTCAGAACCGCTCTCTACAGGAAGATACATATTATTTTTCTCGTCATAATCTGAAAAGAAAACTCTATCAGCTTTAAAATACTTACCGATATTTTGCACGAACAAATGTTTTATCGTTTGTTTATCAAGGGTTGTCCTTAATATTTCTAAGATACTCCTATTAAACTTTTCGACTTCCGCTGTCTTTTTGGTGTCCTGATAAAGCTTGATTTGCTTATACACCATGCCTACTTGATTTCCTAGAATTCTTAAAAATTCTAATTCATCCTCGTTTGGAATCACTTTTTCTTTTACGTAC
>JAEZLC010000256.1 GCA_023435965.1 Cyanobacteria bacterium OH_CDB_58
GTGTTCTTGTTGTGCAGTCATTTTTTTAGAGAATAAAAAATCCTGTACAAAATAATTAGCTACCAAAAACAATGAACATATGATCGCAGTGGTTACAACGTTTATTATAAGAACTTTTGAGCCGCCGCCTTTATTGCTTTCAACTTCTGCTTCTTTTGGTTTCATATCTTTTGGTGCATTTGGTTTAGCCATATTTATCTCCAATAATTATATTACTTTTTATCCGAACTTAATATTATTATATCAACACGTCTGTTTTGACTTTTACCCTCAAATGATGTATTTGGTGCAATTGGCATATATTCTCCATACCCCACTGCTGATAATTTTTGAGGACTTAATCCCCTTTTTGCAATCAGATAGCTAATAATGTTTGTTGCCCTTGCTGTTGATAATTCCCAATTTGATGGAAACTGTTGTGTGCTGATAGGGGTAGAATCTGTGTGCCCCTCGATTATTATGTGATTTTCAAGAGTTTTAAGTTCATCTGCGATGGTATCCAGTGTACCTAATACATCTGGTTTTATTATAGCAGAACCTTCGCTAAAAAGCATTTTATCATTTAGTCTGATTATTGCTCCTTTTTCCCCTTTTAGAAGTTTCGTTTTCGTTTTTAGCGTTTCATTTTCTGAAAGTTTTTTTAGTATGGCTTCTTGTTCCGAAAACTTCTCCACATTGCTTGTTGAGGATGTTTCATTTTTATGCGGAATATCTTGTGTTTTTTCTACCGCAAAAGTTTTTTGAATTGACTTGTTAACGTCTGTTTTGTTGCTTTGCGAACCTGAAAGAGCCCACATAACCATAAATAGTGCCAGAAGCATAGTGACAAAATCTGCGTATGAAACAACCCATCGGTTTAAATAGTCTTTAGAATATGAGTAATAGTCATTTCTCATTTATGCCTTTTGCTCCATTCTGAAAGATCGCGGGTATTTTTTGTTGTTATACTTAAGATATGCAATTAGTTTCTCTTCGATAATAGCAGGGTTTTCTCTCATTACTATAGAGATTAAGGCTTGAAGAACCGCTTGTTTGAATAGAACTTCCTCTCTCAATTTTAGTTTCATATTTCCTGCAATCGGTAAGAAGATAAGGTTTGCAATGCCAACACCGTAGAGGGTTGCAATGAATGCTGTTGCAATTCCGTTTGCTAATATTTCAGGCTGCTGGATGTATCCCATAACTTGAATCAGCCCTAATACTGCACCTACTATGCCAAAAGTGGGAGCATAGCCGCCCATAGCTTCAAATACTCTTGAGTTTATGAGTTCTTGTTCCTCGTCATATGAAATTTCAGATTCTAGAATGTCATATAAAAGCTGAGGGTTGTCTACATCTATAGCAAGTTGAAGACCTCTTTTTAAGAACGGATTTTGTATTCTTTCTATTATGTTTTGTAAGTCTAATAAGCTGTTATGCCTTGCAAGATATGATATTTGGATTACTTCATCAATCTGAATAATTTTTGTATTCGGTTTGTTTCTGAAGGTATCAAGAGATGCTAAAAAGGCTTTGTAGACAGTAGTTGCAGAGAAGTTTAGAATAGATGCACATACAGTTCCTCCGATTACTATGAAAATTGCGGTCGGCTGAAGCAGCATGTTTAGTGTATGCCCTTCTATGTTAGGTGCAAAAACAAATATTCCTATTGCAATTATCAAAGAAATTACCGCGGAAGTATTCATGTATATAATTATCCCCAAGTTTAACTTTAACAATATAATTCCACATTTATTAATATGTAGTATCCACTAGATACTGTATTTATTTGTAAAAATAGATGAAAAGCTCAAAAGTAATTGTTATAGTATTATTAAATAGTGGTATTGATATATTACGGGTTAGTTTTTAAATAAGAAAGAGGTATGATGGCATCATTAGTTGATTCTGTTAAAACTGTTGCGGGTGATTCCCATCCGTTCTTCAAAATCGCCGCATTGGCTTTTGTAATATTTGTAGTAATCCAGCTAGAAACGTACGATAATGTGGCCCCTATATTCAAAATGGTAGCTGGAATAGCTGCGTTTTTTACGTTCTTAGGTTTTATTCTGGAATCAATTCATAATTCTGTGACAGAAGAGAATATTATAATGCCAGGGCTTCTTAATCCATTAAAATTGATAATGGTTGGAGTACAGGGAACTTTATCTTTGCTTCCTTTTCTAGCTTTATTGTATTTTGGCATTAGCTGGGTGAATTCAATACTGCCTTTTGCACCTTGGATTAATTATATTATTCTGGGAATTGTTTTTGTAACTTTGCTTTCATTTTTTGTTGTTTCTATGCTTTTGTATTGCAGAAAGTACAATGCTATGGCTAGTTATAATTTCAAGAATATTTTCAAATATTCAGGCGACTTTATAGCCTATAACTTCGTTCTGGCGTTTAATGTATTGCTTCTCATCGGAGTCGTTTTTGTTCCTATCGGGATTGCAGTAAAGCTGATTTTTGACTTCGGCTTGGTATTTGATTATTACATCATTTTTGCGATTATCTTTGTGATAATGGTTGTGCTTCAGTATTATTCGCAATTGTATTTTGAGTATATAGATTTACGTGATACTTAATTCTCTAAGTTTTTTGAGTTGATCTCGGATTTGAGCTGCCCTTTCAAAATCAAGAATGCTGGCAGCTTTTTTCATGTCTTTTTCAAGTTTGTTTATTAGTTTTGGCAGTTCTTTTTCAGAAATGTTCATTTCTACCATTTCTTCTGCAACAATGTCCTCAAAACTTCTGTAGCTAGCAACAAGTTGAAGAAGGTTGTTTTCTATAGGTTTTTTAATTGTTTTTGGAGTTATATTATGTACTTTATTATATTCTAGCTGAATTTGCCGTCTTCTTTGAGTTTCATCTATTGCTCTTTTCATACTGTCAGTTATTTTATCCGCGTACATTATTACTTTTGAGCAAGCGTTTCTAGCTGCCCTTCCCGTTGTCTGGATTAAGCTCGTTTCTGAACGCAAGAAACCTTCTTTATCGGCGTCCATTATTGCAACCAGTGAAACTTCGGGAATATCAAGCCCTTCTCTTAGCAGGTTTACCCCTATCAATACGTCGAAGACTCCTAAACGCAAGTCTCTTAGTATTTCTACTCTTTCCAGAGAAACTATTTCGCTATGAAGGTACCTGACTTTAATGCCGAGTTGAGAAAGGTAGTCGGTAAGGTCTTCTGCCATTTTTTTTGTAAGAGTGGTTATAAGCACTCTTTCGTTTTTGTCAGCGGTTTTGTTTATCTCCGCAATCAAGTCATCGACCTGATTTAAAGTAGGTCTTACAAAAATTTCGGGATCAACAAGTCCTGTCGGTCTTATTATCTGTTCAACTAACTGTTTTGACATGTTCTTTTCAAAGTCGGCAGGAGTAGCGGATATGAATATTTTTTGTCCCACCTTATTCCAAAATTCTTCTGCTTTTAGTGGTCTGTTGTCTTTTGCACAAGGTAGTCTGAAACCATAATCTACCAATACGGTTTTCCTCGCTTGATCTCCATTATACATAGCTTTGATTTGAGGTATAGTAACGTGAGATTCGTCTATTACAAGCAGGAAATTATCTTTAAAGTAATCTAAAAGTGTAGCTGGTGGAGTTCCTGGCTTTCTTCTCTCAATTATTCTTGAATAGTTTTCTACACCCGAACAGTAGCCCATTTCTTTTATCATTTCTATATCATAGTTTGTTCTCTGTTGTATTCTCTGGGCTTCAATTAGTTTGTTTTGCGATTCAAACAATGCTATTTGGCTTTTTAACTCTTGTCTTATCATGGCAAGAGTTGTGTCTGTGTCTTCGTCATAAGAAAGATAGTGAACCGCAGGATAGATAACTGTTGTATCCAAATTTTCGATTATTTCTCCAGATACAGGATCAATCTTTATTATTTTTTCTACTTCTTCCCCAAATAAGTAAATTCTGGTTACCAATTTTTCGTAAGAAGGCATTATTTCAATAATGTCTCCTCTCGGTCTAAAGGTTGAGCGTTTCAGTTCAACATCATTTCTGGAATATTGGATAGTAACAAGTTCTTTAAGGAAGGAATCCCTTTCAATTTCATCTCCAACACTGATTTTTCGAGCACCTTTAAAGTAATTTTCAGGTAAGCCTAAGCCATAAATGCAGCTTACTGAGGCTATAACAATTACGTCGTCTCTTTCATACAAGCTTCTGGTTGTGTTGTGTCTTAATCTGTCAATCTCATCATTTATGGTAGCAGACTTTTCTATGAACGTATCTGTTCTCGGGATGTAGGCTTCTGGCTGATAGTAGTCGTAGTAGCTTATGAAGTATTCCACGGCATTGTTCGGGAAAAGTTCCTTGAACTCATTATAAAGTTGTGCTGCAAGGGTTTTGTTGTGTGCAATAATTAGTGTTTGTTTCTGAATTTTTTCTATAACGTTTGCTATTGTGAAAGTTTTTCCTGAGCCGGTAATCCCTAATAGTGTTTGAGCATCATAGTCTTTGTTAATCCCTTCAACCAGAGATTCTATGGCTTTTGGCTGGTCTCCAGCAGGTGAGTATTTTGATGAGATTTCAAATTTTTTTTTCATATATATATATTATCACTAAATGTTAATAATTTTAGAATCCCTTTACCTATTTTAAAAATGGCAATATAATAAGGGAATGGACGGACTATCAGCTACAGAATATATAAAAAAAGCATTTGAGAGCAAAGAATCAGGGAACTATAAACAAGCAATAGAGTTCTTTTATAAAGCCTTAAATATCGACAGCGAAAGCTCTGAAATAATGAGCGAAATAGCTGGTCTTTATTTCAAAATTAACAACCCTGAAAGGGCAATCGAGTATTATGAACAGGCTTTGCTGGTTGATCCTTTTAATTTAAACATAAAATTCAGTCTGGCATTGGTGTATAAATATATCGGCAATATGGAAAAAACGGTTACTTTGCTGGAAGTTATATATGCTAAAAATAACCAACTTGAATACCTGGTCGAACTGGTTCATACCCTTTACCTTGAAGGTAAATACGAAGAAGCCGTTTCATTGTACAACAAGTCAGCACATAAAAATGCTGATTCGGACTTGATTCATTATTATGTCGGTCTATCGGCTTTTTCAACTGGAGATATTGAGTCTGCAAAAAGACATTTTGAAGAAGCATTAAGGTTCAACCCCAACAATCAGGAAGTTCGTTTTGCTCTGGCGGAAATATTGTATGAGAAAAAAAAGTACAGGGAAGCTGAAACATTACTTTTAAAAGTTTTGGAAAACAAGCTTAATGCCAAAGCTTATTATTTGTTGGGAGAAATCAATTTTGCTCAGAATAATTTCGACAAGGCTGTTAATTATATTTCTATTGCTTCAAATATTGATTTAAAAAATCCGATTTATTTCTATGAGCTTGCAACAATATACTCCTTAAAAGGTTTTTTTGCAGAAGCAGAAGGAAATTTCCTAAAAGCTATTAAGTTGAGTCCTAACAATTTATTGTACAACTATGCACTGGCGTATTTGTATTACCAAATGGGTGAAATCTCAAAGGCGAATCAAAAGATTTCTTACATCCTATCCATAAATCCTCATCATCTTGACGCATTGACTTTAAAGGCACTTATTGCCTCTGATAATGATGATGTTATGAGTGCAACAAAGCTTATCGATGAAGTCTTGACAAGCACTCATTCAAGTGACTTTGCATATTATGTTAAAGCGATTTTGTACAAAAAATTAAGCTGGTGGGAAAAAGCAATAGAAACAATTGAAAAGGCCTTGGCTATTCGTCCCGAGTCCCTAGAATATCTTAGCGAATTGACTGTATATTACTATGAATCAAAGTTTTACGGTGATGTCAAAAAAATATGTAAAAAGATATTGGAAAAAGACGATAAGTTCTTATTCGCATACATTATGCTAGGTAAAGTTTATTCTTTATCAAAAGATTATAAAACCGCATTAAAAAACCTTGATAAGGCAATTGAGTTGGATAAGAATTCGCACGAGGCATATTTTGCAAAAGCAAAAATTATGAAAGAAACCGAATTGAAAATAACGGCAATAGATAATGCAAAAATTGCTGTTTCTATAGCTCCTGATAAAGTTGAGTATTTTGAGTTTATAGCTCAATGTTATTTTGAACTTGAAAACTATAAAGATGCTTATTTCTATTACAAAGAGGCTTCCTCTCTTGATTCTTTAAACTACAAGTACAAGTTCTATATGGCAAAGTGTTCGCAAAAACTTAATGAAATTGCGGATGCAATTTCCAATTTTTCGATGGCAAAAAGGTTAGATCCGTCGAATATATCTATTGCTATTGAATATTCGGATTTCTTGTGTTCGGTAAATAAACACAAAATGGCACTAGATATAGTCAAATCAGCTCTTGAATATAATTCTTCTTCAAACGAAAAAGATCTTGCAATTTTAAAGATAACTGAGATTGAAAAAATATTAGCTGATAAATCTATTAATTTAAAAAAGTTGTTTTCTAAAATTAAGATTAAGAAATAATCAAATTAATTAAACTAATTGGATATCTGCAAGGTTTGGGTCTAAAAGTCTTCTCCCGACGTTATCGAATTGAATGGATAAAAGGGTTTTATTTCCGTATGCAATAATTTTTTCTACAATACCTTTGCCGTATTTCGCGTGGAATACAAAATTACCTTCTTTAAAAAGATTTTTGCTTACAGGTTCTTCTGCAATTTTTGCTTCATATATTGGAACTGACGGCTTTTTCGCAATAGGAGTTGGTATTGGCGGTTCTGATATTCTTTGAGCCAAAGGAATTTCAGCAGGCTGCTGCTTTAGCGTTTCAATAGTTTTGATTGAGGGAGCAGGAACCTGCTGTGTTTGAGTTTGAATTTCAGGTACTGCCTGTTGGAGCGGTCTTTGTTGAGAAGGTGCAATGTACTCTTCATCGTCTATATCATCATCTTCGATTTCTTCTTCCGCGTCTTCGAACGTTTTGATTTCTATTGCACGAGAGTACGCTTCTTGTATTATAGGTATCTCTTCCTCTATAACCTGAGGCTCAACTTCTTCTGCTTCTTGAATAACTTGAGCGGGTTCTGTAGCTTGTTCTTGAGGCAACATATTAATTGCATCCAGATAATCCAGATCATCATCAGTTACATCATCGATTAATGGTTGCAGGTCTCCGAAGTCTTCTTCTGCAATGTTTTGAGTAGAGATATCTTGGTCTTCGTCGAGATACTCGTTTTCGAACTCATCATAATTTGTATCGATTTGCAATTCCGTTTCGCTATTGTTAAAGGCTACTTCTTGCTCCAGTGCTTCGTTTGCCATGAATATCTGGTCAACATCTGATTTGATTTCTTCTTCCAATCCCTTTGAAATGGAAGCTTTTTCTATTGCCTTCAATTTAAGGATAAGCGGCATATAAAAAGTGTTTTCGCTCCATATTATAAATTCTTTTTGATTTAGTTTTTGAAGGAAAGAATTATAGATTTCAAAATCATTTGTTTTTTCTATAGGGGCAAATAAAATCAAGTTTTTACATAATGCTTTTAGTTCCGGGACAAGATAATATTTGTAGTTCGAAACAGGTATAGGTCTCAAATTTTCATTTTCGTATATTGTATTTAATGTTTCTTTTGAAGAATTTGAGTTGTTAAGGTTGATTATAAAGTAACATTTTTTTTCAATCTGAGACGCGATTGTTTCTACAATAAATCTGTGCCATTTTTCTTCAATATTTGATGCGTCTATTATGGTTACCGAAGTTTTGGAAAGAATTTTGTCTAAGAAGCTGAATTGATCTTTGTTTTGGGCGAATAACCCTTTTTGTTGATATTTTATCAATTTATTTTTGAATATAATAAGCTCTGGAATAGGATTTTGCTTGCATTGTTCATCTATAACGCTTTTGAAGACTTCAAAAGGAATAAATTTGTCTTCGAGTGAATCTACATAGCTTTGAAGCTCAAGTAAAATCCCCTGAATAATCGCTTTGTTTTCTATTTGGCAATCCTCAAGATCGTGCTCTGAAATAAAGTCGAAAGCGTTGAAGTTAAGGGGAAGTCTATATTCTTTAGAAATTGATATTCTAGTTGCATCTTCAATTTTTCTGTATCGGCCGTCAAAATCAATTACTATTGTTCTTTTTCTGTTTTCTTGAAGGCTGTATAGAATATTTGTGGTTATAGTCGTTGCGTTTTCGACTTTGTCGCATTGGATATACGGTCTTTCTCTTAATAAGTTAAGTCCAAGATTGATAGCGATATTCGGATGTGATGCCAAGTTTCCCCAAAAGATATTTGTTTTGTTGCTTTGCGTGAGTTGAGCAATCTCTTTGGGGTCAATATAAATTATATTTGCATCTTTAGCCGGTGTATATCCGTTATAGGTTGATAGATTTGCATTTTTGTTTATGGATAGAGAAAATTTCACAGTAGCTAAATTTATTTCATCTTTTTCTGTTGACTCTATATCAATAATTTGGGCAATTAAGCTTTGATTTGTGTCCTCGATGAGTAAAAAGTCTGCAAGCAGTAAGTGTGCCTCGTTAGGGGAGTATAATATCTTTGCTATGTCATTTTTTACTTCAAATAATTGCATTTATGCCTCTTTACTTAGTGCCTCAAATTGTTGATATAATTATACAACATTAATGAATTTATACAATTAGTTTATTCGAGAGGCTCAATGTGTATTAGACAAGAGGTGTTAGAGAGCGCATTTTCAATTTCTTGTTCTATTTTGTCGCAGATGGTATGACCTTCTTTGATTGTTTTTTCTGCTGCAACAA
>JAEZLC010000237.1 GCA_023435965.1 Cyanobacteria bacterium OH_CDB_58
CCTTTTAGTTGTGATAACTTTTGTTCATGTTCAGCCTGTTTTATTGCGAGTAATTTAGATGCCAGTATTTGCATAGCGGTTTCTTTATTTTGAAGTTGAGACCTTTGTTGTTGGCATCTTACAACTATTCCTGATGGTTTATGAAGGATTCTTACCGCTGTTTCAACTTTGTTTACGTTTTGCCCCCCGGCTCCGCCCGCTCTCATTGTATCTACAATGATGTCTTCTGTGGGAATAACAATTTTTTTGCTAAAATCTTCAATAACTGGGCTGACTTCAAGACTGGCGAAGCTTGTCTGTCTTTTTCCGTTTGCATTAAATGGTGAAATTCTTACTAATCTGTGCACACCTTTTTCTGCTTTAGCAAGTCCATATGCATATTTTCCGCTTACTTTTATTGTAGCTGACTTTAAACCTGCTTCTTCACCGTCTGAGCGTTCCAGAAGTTCTACTTTCCAGTTTTTTGATTCTGCCCATCTGGTGTACATTCTAAGGAGCATTTGTGCCCAATCTTGTGCGTCTGTACCGCCGGCTCCTGCATTTATTGTAATGATAGCGTCTGATTTATCGTATTCGCCCCCGAGAGTTTTTTGGATTTCCCATTTTTCAAGTTCTTGCTTGAGGCTCTTTAGCTGCTGCTGTGCTTCTATTAGGGTCTCTTCATCGTGGCTTTCTTCGTATAATTCTGTCAAAACTTCTGCGTCACTCAATAGAGTTTCCCAGTTTTTAACTTGAGTTAGTACATCTTTATTTTCTTTTAGCTCTTGAGATATTTTTGATGAAATTTCTACATTTTCCCATACATTTGAATCTTGCAGTTTTTCTTCAAGCTTTGATACTATATCGGCAACACCTTTAAGGTCAAAGACACTCCTTCGCTTTTTCAAGCATAGTCTTTACGGAATTATAATTTTGTTTAAGCTCAATTAGCATTTTGTGTATTAACCTTTTTTCTTATCTGTCGCGAATTCTGAATCTAATCTCAGGAATACAGGCTTAATTTTTTCTTTTTCTGTGATCTTACCAATTTTTATGCTGCCCCATCTTAGGTCATCAAGATTTAAATTAGAATCTGCTTCAATCTGATTTAAAATATCTCTTGTGATATTAGGGCAATACGGAGATAAAAGCACTGCTATATATCTCATTGACTCTAATACATTATAGATTACATTTGCACATTCATCCATTTTTTCTTCTTTTGCAAGAGTCCAAGGGGCATTGTCTGTAACGTATTTATTAACCGAGTTGGCAAAATCCACTATTGAGTTTGCTGCTTCAGCCACTTGATAATTAGAAAATTTTTCTTTTACTTCTTCAACTGCTTTATTTGCCAAAACAGCTATTTCGCATGTCTCTGGAGTTACGAATTCCTGTTTTATTTCACCGTCAAAGTACTTAACCAGCATATTTAAAGTTCTGTTTAATAAGTTTCCTATATTGTTTGCCAGATCTGCATTAACTTTTTCTTTAAAGTCTTCATCAGAGTAATTTCCATCTCTGCCAAAAAGAGCTGTTACCATCATGTAATATCTTAGGGCATCTGCGTTTTCTAAGCTAAATGATTCAATTACATCTTTAGGGGCTATTACATTCCCTATAGATTTGCTCATTTTTGACTGGTCTATTGTTATCCAGCCGTGCCCTAATATTGTTTTTGGAAGTTCTATTTCAAGTGCCATAAGAATAGCTATCCAATAAATAGAATGGAATTTTATAATATCTTTTCCAATTACTTGGACGTCAGCAGGCCAGTATTTTTTATATTGTTCAGAAGGATTTTCTGTGTCGTACCCTAATGCTGTTATGTAGTTTGACAAAGCGTCAATCCATACATAGATAATTTGAGAGTCGTCACCCGGAACAGGGATTCCCCATTCTACAGAAGTCTTTGTTCTAGATACTGAAATGTCCTCAATGTTTTCTAATTGGTTCAAAACTTCGTTAACTCTGAAGGAAGGTTGCAAAAATTCCGGATTATTTTTAATGTGATCTATAATTCTGTTTTTATATTTTGTCAGTTTGAAGAAATAATTTTCTTCTTTTACTTCCTCAGGTTTTTTAAGATGGTCGGGACAAAGTCCTTCTTCGGTCAAGTCTCTTGCGTTAAGAAAAGACTCGCAACCAGAACAGTACAAGCCCGTATAAGAGTGTTTGTAGATATCACCGTTATCAAGCAGTTTTTTAAATATTTTTTGAACTGCTGATTTGTGTTCAACGTCAGTTGTTCTTATTAATTTGTCATATGAAATTTCCAGCTGTTTCCAGGCACCTATGAATTTTTGAGCGTTTTGATCACATAATTGTTGCGGCGAAATTCCGTTTGCTTCTGCTGTTTTTTGTATTTTAATTCCGTGCTCATCAGTTCCTGTAAGAAAATAAACATCTGAGTATTCAGACCTTTGTCTCATGTGTCTTATTATTACGTCAGCCATAATCTTTTCATAAGCATGTCCTATGTGAGGAGCACCATTTACATAATCTATCGCCGTAGTTAAATAAAACTTGTTCATAATTCGCCTTACTATTGTAGTATTGTTATAATAAAATTTATCATAAAGTTATTTTAAAAAAAAGGAAGAAAAACCGAAATGAGTGAGCGTTTGAATAACAGGGCTAACAACCAGTTAAGAGATATTAAAATTACAAAAGATTATACAAAGCATGCTTTAGGGTCTGTTCTCATTGAATTTGGCGATACAAAGGTTATCGTAACGGCATCAGTTGATGAGCAAAAACCAAGATGGATGGATAGAGAAGATAAAAGAGGTTGGGTAACCGCTGAATATTCGCTGTTGCCGTCTGCTACTCATACAAGATGTCAAAGGGAGCGTTCGAAAATCTCGGGAAGAACTCAGGAGATACAAAGACTAATCGGTAGAAGCCTTCGCTCCTGTGTTGATCTAGAAAAAGTGGGCGAAAGAACAATCACTATAGATG
>JAEZLC010000283.1 GCA_023435965.1 Cyanobacteria bacterium OH_CDB_58
GGGTAGATCTGTTGTTCTCATTAAGGCAGATTACTTTTGTATTGGGATATTTTTGGAGGAATTTTTCTAAATTATCCGACCTTGCACCTTGAAACCCGTAAATAATTTGGTCATCATCACCAACAACGAAAATGTTCTCAGAATTTGCCCCTTTTGCTAAAAGGTCTATTAGCCTGTTTTGAAGCAGGTTTGTATCCTGATATTCATCTATGAGGAAATACTTATAGTCTTTTGCTACTTTCCTCAGGAACTCTTCGTCATTTTCGAAAGTTTCTACTACAAGATTTATCATGTCGTTGAAATCGATGAAGTTTTTTTGAGCCATTGTTTTGGAGTAAAGCTCTACTATTTCAATTGCTTCTTTCGCTTTTTCGATTTTTTTTATGTGGGGCTCGTATTTTTGGCTCAAAAACGACTTTAAGGCTTTGTTGTTTTGTTCCCTGTCGAGTTTTTCAGCTTCAAGTTCTTCGGTTTTAGGTTGCCAGTCAGGATGTGTTTTCATGTTTGAGAAGAACTCTTCTTTAGAAATCCTGTTCTTTTTGATCTCATCGACGGCAACTAAAAGTTGTTTTAAATAAAAATAACGGTTGTTCCACTTATCTACAAGAACCTTTGGATTAAATTCATCAAGACATTGTTTCATCAAGGTTACTTTCGAGATGTCATCTATAAGGTTGACGTTCTCGAGGAGTTCAAATTTTGAAGGGTATTGTCTTATGAGGTTGTTGCAAAAAGCGTGATATGTGTTAATTTCAACTCCTGTAGCCAATTTGCCTACTTGAGAGATAAGCCTTTCTTTCATCTCGGAAGCTGCAGCATCAGAGAATGTCATACACAAAATACTTGAAGGGGAGATTGCTTTTTCTTGTATCATTGCTCTTATTCTTTGGATAAGAGTGAATGTCTTTCCCGTTCCGGGACCGGCC
Source organism: Cyanobacteria bacterium OH_CDB_58 (assembly GCA_023435965.1). Classification (GTDB taxonomy): domain Bacteria; phylum Cyanobacteriota; class Vampirovibrionia; order Gastranaerophilales; family Gastranaerophilaceae; genus JAEZOG01. Next base: position 927 of record JAEZLC010000283.1, read on the forward strand.
AAAACCATAATGGTGCCGTCTATTTTATCAATGCATTCTTGCTGATTTTTATTTGGTTGTATTTTTTTTATCTCAGTTGACATCTTTTCAAGGCTTCCTTTTAATACTCTAACTTTAGTGGATTTTGAGTAAATTATCAAGTTTGCCGGTTATGATTTTTTGTTTCTTTTTATTTCAATTTTACTTCTGTAGTAGATTTCTGTTTGACAATTTACAGTCAATAAAATAAACTTTGTTAATGGAAGAAGAAATAGGGTGAGTGTATGAAAATAGTTCCTTTGACATTGCTCAAGAACGGAGCGAAGGGGAAAATAGTTGAAATACTTGAGTCAGGGGACCCAAACTCGTCTCAGAAAGTAATTAAGCATCTTACGGCAATTGGATTTTATCCGGGGCAAGATGTGCAGATGATCAGAAAATTCGGAGATGTATATTCTGTTAAGGCAGGATCTGATAACCCTTTTGCTATGGGTAAAAAACTTACCGATACAATACATATTAGTGCGGAAGAGGCCGATGTCTTTAAAAGTGAAAAGGCATTAAAACAAAATGAATCACTGGTTGAAGGTGTTAAAAGGCTGTTCGCGCGGGTGAAAGAAAAATTTCAAAAAAATTGACATTTTATAATCTTTTCTTAAAAAAGGATTATGATAATAAATTTGTTTAAAACGATAAAAGAATGCAAGCACGAGAAAATCAGTTCCGATATGGAAAAGGCGTATTGCCCAGATTGTGGTGCTTATGTCGAGAATAAGTGGTATCTCACCAGATGCGGTTGCTGTAATATTAAAAGAACGAGTTATGCAAGTTTCAATAATATTAAACCTCTTTCAAAGCATTGTCCTAATTGCGGGTCAAAAGAGTATTATCTTGAAGAATTGGATAATATCAATTTTATTGACATAAATTTTGCAGTGGTGAAAAAAGTGGAAGTGGAGTCGAAAAATCTGTTTTCGAAGAGTCAGGTTTGGGTGGATGAAAAAGAATCAATGCCTCAAAAATTATTGGGTATTTTGGGTGTTTAGCCCGAAAGCAACATCGTATAGAAGGCATTAAAAAAGCAACTTTTAAAAGTTGCTTTTTGTTTTCTATAGATCTTCGTCTTCGTACCCTGGTGATCTTACCGGAAGATTTTTATATCCTGGGTTTGAAAAGACTGTTTTCTTTATGTATTTGTCGGAATAATTTCCTTTTTCAAATAATTTTTTTAGGGTATTTTCTCTGTGTACAAGCGGATGATTTTTGCTTGCGGCCACAGGATCTTTTTCTGCCAACTGTGTCCAAACAGCAGCTTCCATTGTCCAAGCATATGTTTCTTCGTTAAGAGAATCAAATTCATCTTGATGAAGAGCCTCGTGCGAGAGTAGTGCGGCAAGTGCAGCAGCCGGGGCATCAGCGTGTTTTTCATTTACATATATGTATAGCCTTTGTGCTCTTTTCCAGCCAAGTGCGTCGAAATTTGCATAATCCGGTCTTATAGTGCCAAGATTTCTGAATTCAATTTTCATTTTCCTATTTGTAATGTTATTTCCCAAAATAGCATCTCTTGAAAAATTTCCGATTGTCCCTTTCAAAAGCTCAAGAGCCTCCATAACTCTGTCGTCTTTTGTGATGTCTTTGTA
>JAEZLC010000284.1 GCA_023435965.1 Cyanobacteria bacterium OH_CDB_58
GTTTTTGAATGTGCAAAGGACCTATCTAAAAACGGCGTTATAATATACGACTGTGAAACGATAACACAAGCGGTTGAGTTCAGAGAAGACCTGATTGTATACCCGATTCCTCTTACCAGCATATCTAAAGAAGTTGCAAGCGAACGCTCTAAAAATATGGTTGCACTTGGTATAACGATAGAGCTTATTGCAAATCTAAAATTAAAAGAACAAGTAATAAAAGACATTGAGAACAGATACAAGGCAAAATCGAAAGACATTATTGATGCCAACATAAAAGCTTTCGAAGCTGGCATTAAGTATACACAGGAAAAATTAACAAGAACTGACAGATTTCATAACGTAGAGATGAAAACCTCAGGCTCAAAGCTTATAATGTCAGGAAACGAAGCAATCGGACTTGCAGCGATAGCAGCTGGTTGCAAATTCTTTGCAGGATACCCGATAACTCCTGCAACAGAAATCATGGAATGGCTTGCAAAAGAGCTTCCAAAATTCGGCGGAAAAATGCTTCAATGCGAAGATGAAATCGCGGCTATAAATTATGCAATAGGTGCTTCTTACGGCGGATTAAAAGCGATGACAGCGACTAGCGGTCCAGGGTTATCTTTAATGCAAGAATCAATTGGTTTAACATCAATGGCAGAACTACCGCTTGTAATTGTTGACGTTCAAAGAGGGGGGCCAAGTACCGGAATTCCAACAAAGACCGAACAAAGCGACTTATATGCAGCATTATTTGGTACCCACGGGGACTGCCCTAAAATTGTCCTTGCTCCAATGAATGTCGCAGATTGTTTCTACCAGACAATAAATGCGTTCAACTTCGCAGAACAATACCAAGTTCCAGTTATTCTGCTATCGGATGCCACATTGGGACCGAGAAGAGAATGTGTAGACTTGATCGATCTTGAGAAAATAACCTTAACAGAGAGAGAAAAGTATACAAAAGAAGAAAATTCAGAGGAATATTTAAGATACAAAGATACTCAAACAGGTATATCTCCAATGTCAGCACCGTCAGACAAAGGTGGAGCATACGTTGCGACAGGACTAGAGCACAAAGAGGATTGTTCTCCCACACCTGAAGCGACAATACACAAACAAATGACTGAGAAACGCTTCAGAAAACTGGAAACCGCAACACATCAGTTTTCTAAGGCAAAACGCTTCGGGAACCCTAATGCCAACATCGGGGTTATAAGCTGGGGCTCTACATGCGGAGCTGTTTTGGAGGCTATTGAAATAGCATCAGAACAAGGTTATGAAGTAGAGGCTTTATACCCCAGAACTCTTTATCCTTTCCCTACAGAGTGGATAAAAGAATTCATTCAAAATAAAGAAGTCATCATTGTAATTGAGGCAAATTATAATGCCCAGTTTAAATCTACAATAGTAGAAAGATGTGTAAACCTTAACAAAGGTATGGATGTTATTGAATATCTAAAATACGACGGTACTCCGTTTAATTCTCAAGAAATCTTTGAAGAAATAGACAGAGCCGTAAAAACTCAATCAATGAAAAAAAGCCTGCTTACAAACAAACCTATCCATTTTTAAAGGAATATAAAATGATTAAATATGAAGCTAAAGATTATAAGGGAAAAAGAAAACCAAGCTGGTGCCCCGGCTGTGGAGATTATTCAGTTCTAACAGCGCTGACAAAAGCAATGGCAACAATGAATTATGATCCTGAGGAAACAACCGTAGTATCTGGAATAGGTTGCTCCAGCAGATTCCCATTTTTCATGTCCACATATGGATTTCATACCATTCACGGAAGAGCACTGCCGGTCGCAATCGGTTTAAAACAGGCAAGGACTGACGTAAATGTTATTACCGTTGGCGGAGACGGAGACGGCCTGAGTATCGGCGGAAACCACTTTATCCACGCAGCCAGAAAAACCCTGACATCACATACATAATGATGGATAATGAAATTTATGCATTAACAAAAGGACAATGCTCTCCAACCTCCAGAACCGGTACGATGACTAAATGTAACCCGTACGCCTGGACCGCAGACAGAATAAATCCTGTATTGATGGCACTTTCGTTCAATGCCTCATATGTGGCAAGAGGATATTCAGGAGACATAAAACAGCTTGAAGAGCTTATATTAGGAGGATTGCAGCATAAAGGATTCGCTTTTATCCATGTTATGTCGCCGTGTGTTCAATACAATAAAGTCAGTTCTTTTGAGAGAATAAAGGAAATTATAAAATACATACCGGAAGATCACTGTACAGAAGACCGTTTAAATGCGATGAAGTTTGCGTTTGGCGATGAAGGTCTCTATACAGGTCTCTTCTACAAAATAGATAAACCAACTTATGAAGAAAGATATCAGGACGTTATAGAAAAATCTCAAGAAAATCTTCCCGAAAACTTCTCTATTAATGACGTTATGAAACAATTTGTATAGGTAAAATATGGAGAAAACAAAAAGAATATCAATTATATTTATTGCAATAATCGGTTTAATTACCGCTATTAAGCTTTGTATAATATATTTCAATGTCAACTTCAACCCGTACTCTTTACCGAGTTTTTGCTCTGTAAGTAACTATGTAGATTGTGACGGAGTTGCTAAAACACAGTTTTCCCAATTTTTGGGAATTCCTCTTGCAATGTGGGGACTGTTTCTCTATCTATTCATTTTGTTCTTATGTTTTGTGGACAAGCTCAAAAACATAAGATTTTTGGGATTTCTGCAAGTCTTCAAGAATCCGTTATCTTACATATACTGCATAATGATACTATCATTTGCAATTTCAATGATTCTTGCTGTCATCTCAATATTTGAAATAAAAAAGATATGCATTCTTTGTTTTGTAACCTACTTTTTGGATCTATTTATAGCACTTATTGCCCGCTCTTGGAATCAGAGCCTGTTTTATGATTTTAAAGTAAGTATTGAAGATTTCATCTCTGCAGTAAAAATAAAAAAATATGCGATTTCTCTTATACTGCTTATGCTTTTAGCAGGAGTTGTCTTAACATTTACCACTGTTAGCTATATCTTCACTCCGCAGGTTAAAAAATTCAAATCAATGGAATTTTTCCAAAACCTTAAATCTAATCCTTATAAAGTTGACGGAAATACTTTAGGCGACGAAAACGCGAAGATCATTATACACGAATACATCGATTACAACTGCCCGTCTTGTTACATTTCAAATATTATGCTGCACAGGGTGGTAGCAGAGCTTTCAGGTATTAAAATCGTCCAGCATCATTTACCTTTAGACAAAGCCTGTAATCCTTATGTTCCTACCCAAATCCATGAAAACTCCTGCATGCTTGCAAGATACGCTATTGCTGCAAAAAATCAGGGCAAGTTTTGGGATATGAACGAAATGTTATTTGAAAACACACCAAAATCAGAAGATGAAGTCATAAAACTTTCTAAACAGTTGCATATCGACACGGTTCAACTATACGAAGATGCAAATAGCGAACAGGTTAAAAAAGATTTACTTGCAGAAATTGAACACTCTCAAACAGAAAGAATCATCGGGACGCCAACCCTTATAATAAATATGCAAAAGCACATAGGGGTACTCCCATACTATGAATTAAGAGATAAACTCATGAAAATGGGTGCGACTGAAAGAAAATAAAATGGAAAAAGTGTTACTACATGCCTGTTGTGCCACTTGCAGCGGTCATTGTATACAAAAGTTACTTGAGTTGGAATACGAACCCGTCTTATATTTTTATAATCCAAACATCTTCCCGCCTGAGGAATTTATGAAAAGATATTTGGAGCTTGAACTATATTGCAAGAAAAAAAACATTCCTTTGTTGATAGACAAACAAGATGTAAACATTTGGTACGACTACATAGAAGGGCTAGAAGACGAGCCTGAAAAAGGAAGAAGATGTGACAGGTGTTTTGACCTCCGATTATTTCAAACAGCGGCAAAAGCAATAAAAATAGGTATAAATAACTTTACGACCACTCTAAGTGTGAGTCCGCATAAAAACTCAAAGAAAATTAGTGAAATAGGCAATTCTATTGCAGAAAAATTTGAACTAAATTTTTTAGACATAGACTTTAAAAAACAAAACGGGTTCTTGAACACAATGAAAATTGCAAAAGAAGAAAACTTTTACAGGCAAAATTATTGCGGCTGCGAGTTCAGCCTTTACTAGTATTTACAACAACTCTATCTGACAAAAATGCACCTTGAGAGAGCAGTTTTTGTTGTAATTCTTGAATGTCCACATTTTGGACAGATATTTCTTTTTTAGCAGCAATAGAAGCTGCGATGCCGGCGGCTTGACCTGTAGCAAAGCAGCAAGGGATTTCTCTAAACATATCAATTAAATCATGTTCAACAGAAATACATCTGCCGGAAAATATCAAATTTGACACTTTTTCCGAAATCAAACATCTGTAAGGGACTGAAACTGAACCCTTTCCAACACCTGTATAATTAGGAGCCTTAGCAATTTCATCGACAAATTCAGTTGAAGTATCCTCTGCCGTAAACCTGTACAATCCTTTTATACGGCGTGATTCTCTTGCCCCGATTTGAGATGCAGTATCAATTAAATATGCGTTTTCAAATCCGCGGATGTTTTCCTTAAACGATTTCATTACCTGTTGAATTTGCTTTCTGCCCAAAATTTCAGCTCTTGTAAGCTCATCAGAATCTGTTACATCGATGTTTTCAATGTGCGATATATTAAACCAGGCTTCATCTTTATTTAGTGTAGGTAACCACCCACCCATCTTTGTTGAAATTCCGATATTTTTCAAAAGATTTCTATATAAATCGAAGTTCTCATTAATAAAATTTTGAACAATGGCTGTGTCTAGCCCACCGACTCTAAAACCAAGAGTCACAGGTAAAATACTTGGCTTTGATTCCATATCAAAAGGAACATTGCAGAATTTTGCCAAATCCGCGTCACCGGTTGCATCAACAAATGTTTTTGCCTTTATAATGCGTCTTCCTGATTTACCATCTATTACTGCTCCTGTTATCCTGTTTTCGCTCATAACAACTTCTGAAGTGAAGCTATGATAAAAAGGAGTTACTCTATACTCTTGCAAAAAACAATCAAACAAATATTTCATAGCCTCTGCATCAAAAAGAACATGCCTGCCTATATTTTTTATAGTACTGTTTTTTTCAAGGGCATTAATTGTATCTTCACAAAATCCCTTGATTATCCTCTCATTGCCGTCTGTCAGACCTACAAGAAGAATAACAAGACCGCCGGTTGCCTGACCTCCTAGATAACCATATCTTTCCACCAATGCAGTTTTTGCCCCCGTTTTAGCTGCACTTATTGCAGCACTTACTCCTGCAGGACCGCCCCCCAGCACAAGGACATCATACTCGCTTATTACAGGAATATTATTTTCTGAAACAGCTACATATTCCATTTTACTTCCTTAATAAATCAACCCGGTACAATAATTATGCCATATTTTCGAGTAAATGTTTATTAGTTTTTAAAAATTGATGGGGTTTTTTATCGGGTTTTTATTTATCACAAAATCATTGTATAATTAATTCAGAAAGCATTTAGGAAATTGCAACATATGGAAGACAATAAAAATAGCCTTGTAGGCGTAAAATTTTTCAATGAAGAATCTTTTGATAAAGCCTACTATATAAACCTTTTAAAAACCAGGGCACAAGAAGCAACTCCTGATGCTGAAAATGAAAAAATATTAGAAGAAGTAATAAAAAGTATAGAAGAAGATGAATTTGTATTAAATTCTCAGGAAAGAAGTTTTATAAAACGAAATCCTCAAAATACTCTTGAATATGTCATTTACAGATACAAATTCAGAATATACCCTGAGAAATCAATCCTTACAGACTTCCCGGTATACATACTAATTGAACCTACCTCTATATGCAATTTAAGATGCAAAATGTGTTTTCAAACGGATGACTATTTTTCTCAAAAAGAGAATATGGGATTCATTGATCTTGATTTTTACAAAAGCCTGATTGATCAAGCAGTGGAAGGAAAATCTAAAGCACTGACTATGGCATCAAGAGGGGAGCCTCTTCTAAATAAAAACTTCGACAAGATGCTTGAATACGCAGGCGGAAAGTTTTTTGAGCTCAAGGTAAATACAAACTGCATGCTCTTGGACGAAAACAAAGCCCATATGCTATTAGACAGTGATATTACCGATCTTGTTTTCTCCATAGATTCTGCGGACAAAAGACAATACGAAAATCTACGGGTTGGTGCTGATTTTGACAAGATAACGCAAAATATTAAACAGTTCAATAAAATCAGAGAAAAACACTACCCTAATTCCAACCTTGTGACAAGGATTTCAGGAGTAAAGTGTTCTGAAGAGCAAGATATGGATAGATTTGTAAAACATTGGGCAGGACAAGTTGACTCTATAGCTTACGTAAACTGCATAAATCGAAAAGACTCCTATAACAACGAAATATCAAAAGCACGTTATCGCTGCAAAACTCTGTGGAACAGGATGTATATTTGGTGGGACGGAACCTGCAATCCTTGCGATTTTGACTATAAGAGCAACCTGAAGCTCGGGAATGCAAAAGAAAAATCTTTAAAAGAAATATGGAACGGCTCTAAAATGCAAGAGCTAAGATTGAGTCACTCAAAAGGAGAAAGGGCAAAGCATCACCCTTGCGATGTTTGTGAGCTGTAAATGAAAATAGGACTTATTGGCTTCGGCAATCATGCACAAAAATTAATAAATATTATCTCTTCACTCAATAGAAAAGTGGAGTATAAACTATACAATCATAGGGAAAATTACTCAAAAGATATTGAATTTTTCAAAAATGTACACACTCTTGAGGAACTCTTTGACTGCGATGCAGTATTCATAACATCCCCTAATGATACTCATTTTGGTTACTTAAAAATATTAATTGAAAAGTATTCCGGGTATGTTTTTTGCGAAAAGCCGCCTGTTACAAATAGAGATGATTTAAAATACCTTGAAGATGTTAGTGAAAAAGACAAAAAAAGAATTTATTTTAACTTCAATTACAGATTCAGCCCTTATTTTGAAAGTTTAAAAAACGACAGCAAAAAATATTCTCTGGGTAACCTTGTAACTGCACAAATCTTGCAAGGCCATGGGCTTGCGTTAAAAGAATGCTACAAAACAAACTGGAGAAGCGATAAAAACCTTCACAAGACAGGGGTCATTGAAAACTATTCAATTCACTATTTTGATATGTTTGTAACATTATTCGATTTCCCCGAAAAATACTCTAATTTCACTTCTTCAAAATCTCCATTTGGCGATTCAATAGACAACTCATCTTTAAGCTGCCAGTTCAAAAACGGAGCTACATTAAATATCACCGTTAGCTACACAACACCAAAAGTAAATAAGATTTCATTTATTTTCGAAAACGGAATAATAGAATTTGATACAACCAAAAGAATTTATGGACCTAGAGAGGTTTTTGATGAAAAAGGACTATTCGATCTTCCTCCATTAATAGTCGAAGAAGAATTATCATCAAGTCTTCATGACGAAACTCTCAACTCCTCAATAAAATACTTCTTATCGATAATTGATAACTCCGGTGAATTTGAGATCAAGCAATTTAATTCAAGTTTACAGACAAATCGCCTTTTATTTTTATAAAATCATTCTCTAATGACTTTAGTTTGTCATACACAAACTGATTAAGAGGGGTTTTTATTCCGTGTAGCTTGCCCAACCTAATAATTTCGCCTGCAAAAACGTCAACCTCGCTCTTGCGATTATTCTCTACATCCTGAAGCATTGAAGATTTAAGATCAGGGGGCATTTTATCAATAAGTTCAAAAGCTTCGTCAATGTAGCATAAGGCATCCTTTATGCCAAGAGATTTAGCTATACACACAGCTTCAAACATCAAATCATACGCAAGAATTCTAGCTTCTTTCGACACCTGCAGCATCCTGTAATCAGCTTTTAAAATGGCACTCGTCTGATTTATTCCAACGTTTATTATGAATTTTTTCCACATCGACGCTAACATATCTTCAGGAATATCAAACCTAATATTAGCACTCTCAAAAAGATTTTTAACTTTTAATACATTCTGAGTTATTTCTTTATTACAAAGCTCCCCAAAAACAACAGTTCCCACTCCATCGTGGTTAATTTTTCTGCCCGTTTTTTCGCTGGCATGTCCGATAAAATAAGAGTACAAAACATTCTTTTTACCAAACTCTTTAATTAACAATTCCTCACTGTTTATACCGTTTAACAGCGAAATAATTATAGTATCTTCCTTTACCAAGGGTCTAATCATTTGTATAACGTCTAAAAGTGAATTATTTTTTGTAGAAATAATTATCAAATCAGCTTTTTCTGTATTTTCAGAAGTCACCGTATATTCAAAATCGTACTTTCTTCCATTAAAAATCAATGGATTTTCAGAATAATACTCAAGCCGGTCTTGAGTTACAAGAACTTTAAAATTGACGGAAGGACAATCATAAAATTTTGAAGCATAAATGGAACCGATGGCCCCTAATCCTACTAAAAATACATTTTTAATTTCACACATAAAACGATTATATCAAAAATAACTACAAAGCTCTATTCTGTTATGTTAAAATTACCAGGGACAAAAAAGGAAGAGTAAATGAAAAAGATTTTAATTACACTATTAATTGTTTTATCGGCAAACACATCTATGGCTTGTGAACTTTGCAAACAGCAGGCAAATTGCAACCCTCAAGCCGTAAAAATGACAAAGCAAGAGTTAAAACAGGCAGAAAAAATAATATCACAGCTTCACAAAGAAACAGAAAAAAATATTGAACAAGGCTATGGACCCTTTTTAGCTGCTATATATGACAAAAATGGAAACCTGATCGCAAAAATGCCAAATACCGTGGTAAAAGAACAATGCAGTCTAAATCATGCCGAAGTAAACACAATAAGAGAAGCACAAAAAAAACTTGGCACATATGACCTGTCACCTTATGAACTTAGCATATACGTAAACGCTGAACCTTGCATAATGTGTGCAGGTGCGATAATGTGGTCAGGAATAAAAAACGTGTACTACAGCGTAAGCTCTAAGGATGTTGAAGAAATAACCGGATTTGATGAAGGTTATAAACCCAACTGGAGCGAAGAATTCAAAAAAAGAAACATCTACGTTTACGGACCAATTCAAGCAGAGCAAGGGAAAGAAGTCCTAAGAAAATACATAAAATCAGGGCAAAAAGTCTATAAACCGAGCAGAACTTAACAATAATATAGATTTTTTTAAAATCATAGATGACTTTTTGTCATGTTTTTATTATGATTTTAATTACCTGAAATGAAATTAATTTAACAAGGAGATAAAAATGGAAGTCATTTTAAGAAAAGATGTTCAAAACATCGGCGAAGCCGGCGATATAGTTACTGTAAAAGACGGCTATGCAAGAAACTTTTTATTACCACAAAATTTAGCAGAAAAAGCAACTAAAGGTGCTATCCAAAACAGAGAGCAAAATATCGCGAGAATCAAAGCTAAACAAGAAAAATTACACGCTGAAGCTCTTGAATTGGCTAAAAAATTCGAAGATTTAGCTGTTATCGAACTTACTGCAAAAGCTGGTGAAAGCGGAAAATTATTCGGAACAGTTACTACTAAAAAATTAGCTGAAGAAATCAAAGAAAAATTGGGCGTTGAAATCGACAGAAAAAATATCGCATTAGATGCTCCAATCAACAAAGTGGGTAAATTCAGCATGATGATCAAATTAACTTCTAAAGTTAAAGCTAACCTAGATATTAACATCGTAGCTTCTGAAGTAATCAAAGAAGTTGTTGAAGTTGAAGAAGAAACAGCTTCAGAAGAATAATCATTAAGTCTTTTAAGGAATTTAAAATAAGCCGAGGTTAATTCTAAGGCTTATTTTTTTTGAAAACAAAGTACTTATTTACGAAAAACCCCAATAAAAGATAAATAAACATCGACACCAAAACGGCAAAATTGTCTAAGACTTTAGTTTCTTGAATGGAAAAAAATGAAGTAATATCAAGAACAAGATTGTGCATAAATGGCAACCACACTACACTTTTAGAAACTAACCAACCTAAAGTATATGCCACAACATAGCTTGGCAACATCGAAAGTACAAACTTGAAAAACAATACGAAGCAATGTGTATCTTCGCAATACTTGAAAGTGAATATTTTATTCAACGAAAAAGAGACAATAACACCCACAATATAAGCACCTGTGGTAGATATAAGATAGGATTGGGACAAGAGGTTCAAAAGGATATATGCCGTAGAAATACCTGCAAGGGTATTAACCATGCCGACCAAACAGTATCTCAAAAATTCACTCGAAACTTTCATTGGTAAAGCATAATAAAAAATGTTCGAAAAGTAAACAAAGTATAAAATTAGAAAAAAAAGTTGTACAATAAAAAAATGATTAACAAATACCAATCCTACCTGAGCACAATTGG
>JAEZLC010000025.1 GCA_023435965.1 Cyanobacteria bacterium OH_CDB_58
CAAGGCACAATCTGATTCAACCTTTGGTTCTGGAAATCTTAATCCAGAGCAAAAAAAGGCTATCATAAAAGCAATAGATTTTTATGACACGGCGAATTACAGAAGTGCCATAGATTTGCTCATGCCTATCGTTGATAAAACCCATGATCCAGTTGCATATACTTGCCTCGGCAATTGTTATTTAAAAGCTGGCGACTTTTACAATGCAAGAAAATATTTCGAAAAAGCCATAGAAAGACCGACTTTAAGTCCTTTTCCCTTCATTAGTTTTGGCAATTTGTATTATGAAGAGGGTGATGTTCAAAAAGCTATTTTGCACTGGAGCGTTGCTAATACTCTAGTTGCGGACGATGCTAGCTTGATATTGAACCTTGCTACTGCTTATGCACAGAAGGATTTTAGGATACAGTCTATTATTTATTATGAAAGATATCTGAAAATTGCCGCAGGAAGCCAAAGTGAAACATATAAAAAAATCACCTCAAGAGTTGCAAAACTAAAGACAACATCTGCTAAGTTAAACGGAGTCGCCTCAAGATATTTTGCATCTAAATCAATAAATAAAGCAATAGAGGCATATCGTTCTTCTATAACGAATTTTCCGCTTCAACCGCAAATAAACCTCACTCTGGGAAATCTCTATTTTATGATTAAAGATTACAAATCTGCTGTTGATTGCTGGCTAAATGCGTATATTACGTCTGATTTTAGCATTTCAACGCTCGGATATTTGCCATTAGCGTATGAAAAATTAAAAATGTTTAGCCATGCATATTCGTTCTATTACATTTTGCTTTCAGGAAAAGGAAAAAAGTCATTTACCGGAGCTGAAATAAAATCGAAGCTTTTGCAAAACAGCGTGATAGTTTTTAGGAATGATGAAGCTTCTGATGAACATTTTGAGATAGCAAAAAAATATGAAGCAGAAAATAACTACTTACTTGCTTATGTTGAATATACAAACGCTTTGACTCTTTGTAAAGGTGATAAATCTAAAATTGAAGCATCAAGAGCTAAGATGTTAGATTTTATTAAGCCAGAATTAAGAGTTTTATCTACTCTGCAAGTTCAGTTAAATAGTTATCTTAAAAATAATCAGTTAGCTAAAGCTGTTGAAACATGTGATAAAATTTTATTATTGTTACCAATAAAGTCATCAATGCAAGATGAAATCAGAAAAAAACGAAAAGAATGCAAAGACTTGTTAGCTTTATCACAAAATTCATAAACAAAGACATCTTAAGGCGTACTTATTATAGAAAAGGACAGTGTAACAGATGTGGGTTATGTTGTCAGCGAATATATGTAAGACACAAAAAATCTGTAATAAAAAGTGAAGATGAATTCAAAAAACTTATGAGACTTCACCCTTTTTATACCTATCTAGAAGTCATTGATAATGACGATTTAGGCTTGGTTTTTAAATGCAATAAGTTTGATAAAGAAAATAAAATCTGTACAATACATACAGATAGACCTGGGATTTGCAGAAGATATCCTTCAGAACAGATTTTCTCAATGGGGGCTATGCTTTCTGAGGACTGCGGGTATTATTTTGAACCGATTGAGACTTTTGACATGGTTTTTGACAAGGTCAAAAAAAATATTAAAGATTAAAAACTAAAGTATTTTTTTAATATATTCCAACTGTTTTTTATGGAGTTTTATGTTGTGTACTCTTAAAATATTCACGCCTTTTGTTGCAATTAAGTTGTCATAAGAAGCAGTTGCTTCATCCAGTTCTTCATTAGACTTTAGGTTAAAAGTATTTTTTAAAAATGATTTTCTTGAAATTCCGGCTAAGATAAGGCAATTTAGAGAGGAAAATTCATCAATTCTTTTTAATAGTTCAAAATTTTCAGTTATTGATTTTCCAAACCCGATGCCAGGGTCGATAATTATATTTGAGTGACTCATTCCTTTTTCTTTTAATAGCTCAATTTTATGAAATAGTGATTTGTAGACTTCTTCAACTACATCATATTCTTTATCGTGCTCGTATGTTACGGCAGGAATTTTGTCCGAATGCATAATTATTGTAGGAATATTATTGCCGCAGACAAAGTTTAATAAGTCGTTATCGTAATCAAGTCCAGTTACATCATTTATGATGTCAGCACCAGCCTCTATTGCCGACTTGGCGGTTAGGAAGTTCCTTGTGTCGACGCTTATGATGATATCCTTATTTTTCTCTCTGAGTGCTTTTATAACTGGTATAATTCTTGATATTTCTTCTTCTATGCTTACAGAAGTTGCTCCGGGTCTTGTTGATTCGCCGCCAATGTCTATTATGTCGGCACCTTCTTCTATAAGTTCGAGTGCTTTATGGATTGCTGAATCAATATCTTTATAATTTCCACCATCTGAAAATGAGTCTGGGGTTACATTAAGAATTCCCATTAAATATGTGGATTTGTTATTCATTTCTTTCTCTCTTATCAATAATGTTTTTTCTTCGCCAGTTAATATTTCTGAGAGAGCTTTTGCTAGATCCTTGCACCTGAATGGTTGGATTTTAAGTTTGTTTATAAGTTTTTTTAACTGCGAATGAGTTGCATTTAACACGCAGTCAGTATACTCTGTTTTGCAAGTTATTGTATCTCGACTTACTGCACAGTCAAAGCCAAGTGATAGGCATAATTGTTTTAATATATTTGCTTCTGGCGATTTCAATCTAAATATTTTTAATGTGATATTTTTATATTTTTCAGAAGCTGTTTGCGAATAAGGGCTGTCGAAACCTACGCTTTGAATTTCACAGAGCATATTGTTACCGTTCGCTTTTTTAACTACAATTTTTTCATTCATTTTTATATTATATTAACAAAATATGCGAAAGCATATAGCAATAAAAATTTTTGTATTATAATGAAGAAAAATTATGAAAAGGAGAATAAAATGACTGAGACAATTACTTTAAATGCCGAAAAAAGAGATTTAAATAAAAACCCAAGACAATTAAGAGAAGCTGGTTTATTGCCTGCAACTGTATACGGAAAAGGCATGGACTCTATTTCTGTACAATTAGATGCGAAAGATTTTTCTACTTTCTATAAAAAATCACCAGATGCTGCAGTAAACTTAACCGTTGATAAAAAATCATACAAAGTTCAAGTAGCTGATGTTCAAATGAATTACTCAATTGCTCAGCAATTAAACGTAGAATTTAAATTAGTATAACTTTATACAAAAATCTATAAAACAAGTTCCTAAATGTTAGGAACTTGTTTTTTTGTATCCCCATTCAGATATTGTCATAAAACTGGCATGGTATTATAATTAACTTATAAAATAATTGTAAAATTTTCGTTACAAAATTACTTAATCATGGCAAAAATTATCTTTAGAGCACTTAAGATTATTGTACAAAATTAGAAACATGGAGTTAAATATGAACGTATCTGCAATCGGATGTACTTCAATTAGACCAAACGAAACTTCTTTTAAAGCTAGAAGACACAGTGATGAGGGCTATGCTCACAAACACAATCCAGGTGAAGCGGTTAAAAAAGTTTTAGTTGCAGCATCTGTAATTACTGCCGGTACATTGGCAACTAAAAGCTTAAGTGGTAGATTACTCGATAAATTGACCAAAAATACTCAGTTTGCTGACAAAGTTGGTAAAAAATCATTAGAAGCATTCCAATTTGTAGAAGCAAAGATTGGTAAATTAGATGCTGATAATAAAGTTCAAGGCTTCGTTAAAAAATATGCTGATAAAGCAATTGATTTAGCTAAGAAAGTTGCTTCAAAAGGTTTAGACGAAGATGTGGCTAGCGATGTAAAAGCTCAAAATGGTATTAAAAAAGTATTAACTTGGGCAGCTGGTGGTTCTGCTGGAATAGCGGCAGCAAAAGATAGTGACGCTGATGGACACATGAACGTAAAAGATTTAGCTGGTAATGTTCTTATCAATGTTATAGACGCAGCTGGCTAATAAATATAACAATATTTAAAAAGACGGTTAATTTAACCGTCTTTTTTTGTGTATAAGTATGATCTAATAAGCTAGATTATAATTCTTTGTGCTCATCTGTTTTTACTATATGCATTGTAGTTTGAGGGAACGGGATTTCAATATTTAATTCGTCGAATTTGTTTTTGATTAACCTGTTAAATTCTCTTCCTACAACCCATTGCTGCATTGGTCTTGTTTTGATTCTTAGTTTAATTACGACAGAAGAGTCTGCGAATGAGTCTAGTCCAAGTACTTCTATTTCCCCAATTATCTTTTCTGACATTTCTGAATTTGTCATGAGTTCTTTTGCAAATATTTCTTTCAGAATATTGGTAACTCTGTCTATATTTTCTTTGTAGGAAATTCCTAATTCTAAAACGTAGTAAGAGAAGTCTCTCGTTAAATTTGTAACTATATCAATCATTCCATTTCTAATGTAATGTACACGGC
>JAEZLC010000140.1 GCA_023435965.1 Cyanobacteria bacterium OH_CDB_58
GCTCAGCGAGTTTGAAAGCTCCGAAAGAGAAAAATCCGGCATAAAGAATTTGAGAGTCGGTTATAGCAAGAATTTCGGATATTTCATCGAGATTACTAATTCTAACTTAGCTGCAGTGCCTTCAAATTATATTAGAAGACAGACACTCACTAATGCTGAGCGTTTCATTACGGATGAGCTTAAAAAACATGAGACGGATGTATTGTCCGCACAGTATAAGTCAACAGAGCTAGAATATAAGATTTTCAGTGATTTGAGAGAGTATTCAAAAGAGTATGCTGTTCATATCAAGGAAATAGCACAAAAATTATCCCGATTGGATGTGCTTTTGTCTTTCGCTACTGTGGCAATCGAGGCAAATTATGTAAAGCCGGAAATAGTCGATTCTAATGAATTGTACATAAAAGATGGCAGGCATCCAGTGGTCGAAAAAATCCTTCCTATGGGCAAATATGTGTCTAATGATTTAAAACTGGTAGCTAATACCCATAGCTCGACTGATACACAGTTTATGATCTTAACAGGTCCCAATATGGCAGGAAAATCTACGTATATGAGGCAAAATGCCCTTATTGTTATCCTTGCACAAATCGGTTCTTTTGTACCTGCTGACTATGCTCGAGTTGGAATTGTTGACAAAATTTTTACCAGAGTCGGAGCGGTTGATGATTTGTCTTTGGGGCAATCTACATTTATGGTGGAAATGAGCGAAACTGCTTATATTCTTAATTCCGCTACAGAAAAAAGCCTTATTTTGCTTGATGAAATCGGCAGGGGAACAAGTACTTATGACGGTGTTGCGATTGCCTGGTCTGTAGCTGAATATATCGCAACTCAAATAAAAGCAAGGACAATCTTTGCCACACACTATCATGAACTGAATGTTATGCCTAATTCAATCGAACAGATTAAAAATTACAGAATAACAATTTCTGAACAAGAAGGCGAAATAGAGTTTTTAAGAAAAGTCGTAGAGGGATCTGCAAGTAAAAGTTATGGAATTCAAGTTGCAAAGATGGCAGGTCTTCCAAATTCTGTGGTAAATAAAGCTCAGACATTAATGACAAAAATGCAGAAGGACTTTTCCAAAGATCTTTCAACGAGAAAAAATAAATCTTCAGAACCTAGCGTTCCGCAGCTTACTTTGAGTTTCGATTAGCTTATAGGTTTAATTTTTTTGCCAAAGCCGGAGCTATTTCTTCCCAGGCTTTTGCTGTTGGATGGCAATCTTCTCCGAAGTGGTATGGAGCATCAGTTAGATTTACTTTTACAAAATCATCGGTTCTCATAATTATAAAGCCAGCTTTTTCAAGATCCTTGTACATGTTTTCAAGGTTCTTATCTTCTCTTGCACAAGGCGAGTATATAAGAAAAATAAACTTTGAGTTTGGGTAGTGTTGTTTTGTCAGCTTCAATGATTCTTTCATCATTTTTGAAAACATAGTGACATTTTTGGTGTTAAAAAGAGGATTATTTAATTTCCTTTCATGCATTTGTTGCAGTTCTTTTACTATGAAAAAATGCCAAAGAGGCTTTAAAAAGGGCTTTATTTCAACAAATTCGCCGTTTTGTTCTTTATACCTTAAATTAACGCAATTGCCCCAAAATCCGCCATATTGATAAAAGTTTAATCTGTTTAAATGATCGTCAATGAACGTATATATTATATAGTCAGGATTTTGAACTTCTTTGTAAAACGAATCTTGCTTTAGCTGATACAACATATGCTGAGCTCCCCATCCAGAACATGCTTTGTTGTACACAGTGCTTTTAGCTATTTTAGCCAGGATGTGAGAAAATGTTTCGTCAGGTTTTAAATTGGCACCGTATGTAAAAGAACAGCCAAATAGCAAAATAGTATGTTTTTGGCCGTATTTTTCAGTTGGTCTAAATCCTAGATCCAAAAAAAAGTCATAGGTTTTGGTGCCGTAGTACGTATCTTCAGCTTTAAAAAACCCGCCTGAGTGTTTTGCATCCTCAATGTATTTTTTTCTTTCCAAGTTATAAAGCGTTATTTCCAACACTGTTAAAAGAAGAGCAAATACTAAAAGATTTTTAAGTATTAGGCTGAATATTTTCGTAAATCTGTTTTTATTTTGCATTTATAATATAACTTCAAACTATTTATAATATTATACTATAAAGCATAAAATATTTATTTTTTCAACACTTTTAGAGGCAGTTTTATTATGTTTAACAGAGTGCTTCCTATGGCTTGCAAGCCTTTTATCGGGTTTTTACTGCCTTTTGATAAAATAACACCTGTTATGTACGTTGCCAGAGCAGCAAGACCTATTTTTCTGGGATCTGTAGGGGTTTTAGTTTTTCCGTTAGGATTAAATACGTCTTTCTGAGGTGTTGACGCAGGCAGTTTTAAGTTTGATTGCTGAAGATATGGCGATGGGGTGTCAAAAATAATCTGATTGACATCATAAGGAAGAACTCCTGATAAAGAGAGCATATCGTATGCACTTGGAAAGTTTGTTGACATAGTTTTTCCCGCCGGTTACTAACCTACATATATAAAGTATTTTGTATCTAGAAAATTGCTTTTTCTTTGGATCTCCTGTTAAAATTGTTTAAAATAAGGAGAGTTTATGTTTGATGTTATAAAGAAAGAGAAAAACGCATTATTGTTTATTCTTTTATTTTTTCTGGCAAATTTGTGTTTTTTCTTTTTAAAGCAAGGTTCATTGACTGCTGATGTGGGTAGAGAGTTCTATATCCCTTGGCAAATGCTCAAAGGGCAGCTTTTGTACAAAGACATTTTTAATATATATGGACCTCTCTCTTATCAGATAAATTCAATGGCATATGCGATTTTTGGCCAAAAAATTCTCACTTTATATTCGCTTGGCGTTTTAAATTCATTTGTCATTCTTAATTCTCTTTATTTAATTTCTAGAGAATTTTTAAGCAAGATATATTCTGTTTTGATTGTTTGTTTTGTGGCATATGCATGTGTTTTTCAGGTCGGACTTTTCAACTTTAATCTGCCGTACTCGTTTGCGATGATATATGGGTTTTCTTCGTTTCTTCTTTCTGTTTTTTGTCTTATTAAGTATGTAAAGAGTCAAAAATCAACCTTTGTTGTTCTTTCTTGTTTGCTATGCGGTTTTTCAATTGCGTGCAAATATGAATATCTTTTGTTTCCTTTATTTATCGCTTATGTGGTTTTCTTTTTAGTTCCGTTGGAGAAAAAAGAACTTTTAAAGTGTATTGCTGCTTTTTTGTTCTTTCCTCTTCTTTCCTTTGGTTCTCTATTTATACAGGGAGTCGGTGCTCAGGATTTTTTAAAGACGATAAATTATTTGAAGATAATGTCAGGAACTGAGAGCATAAAACATTTGTATACGTACTATTCCGGTACTTATTTTAATTTGAAGGTGTTTCTCTCGGTAATTAAGAATTTTTCTTATCTTGCCGGTCTGTTTTTTATCCTTTTTTCATTTGAATCATTTAGAAAAAGTGCAAAAACTCCTTCACTGCAAAAGTTTTATACTTTTGTTTTTATCCTTGTGACGTTTTTAGTCGTCTTCTTTTTTAAGCTTTATACCGGATTCGGTTTTTTCCCGATGTTAATGTTTTTGCTGACGGTCTTGTTTATAAAAATAATAATAAAAGAACCTTCGGAGTTTGTATTGTACGCAAGTTCTATCATTGCTTCTTTTAAAACATTTTTTGCATTAAATCTTTTTGTGTATGGTATTTTCACTCTTCCTCTTTTGCTTGTTGCTATGGTTGTGTTTTTGCTGGCAACATTCGCAAGAACAAATAAATACGAATCTGTTAATAATGCAGTTCAAACATCGGTTTTGTTTTTGCTCGCAGCATTTGTTCTTTATTTCGCTTTTGTGGATTTTAACTCTCTTAAACAAAAGTCCTCCACTCTTATTACAAATAAAGGTTATATCCATGGGGCTAAAGGAACAGTTTCTACTTACGATGAATTGATTGATTTTGTATTGTCTGAAACAAAACCTCAGGATAAAGTCTTAATGTTGCCGGAAGCTCCTTTTATTAACTTTCTGACCCAGAGAGATTCGGATAATTATTATCACAGTTTAATTCCTTTGTACTTTGATACTTTTGGCGAAGATAATGTTATAGAGCATTTTCAAAAAAACAAGCCGGAATATATTGTAATAAATAACAGAAACACTGCTGATTACGGGCATGTGTATATGTGTGTTGATTATGCTTTTGATTTTTGTAATTTCGTAGAAGAAAATTATTCTTCTGTTAAAATAATAGAAGGCAAGTATAAAGCTGTTATTTATAAAAGAAAAGATTTGAAATGAAAAAGATTGCTCTAATAAACCACGGATGTGCAAAAAATCTGGTGGACTCAGAATTGATGCTGGGTATTTTGTCAAAAGACGGGTACAAAATTACTTTGGATGAAACAAAGGCGGACTTGATAATCATCAATACCTGTTCATTTATCCATGATGCTGAGACGGAGTCCGTTCAAAGCATTTTGGAAATGGTAAATGAAGGTAAAAAGGTTATAATTACAGGCTGTTTGCCTCAGAAACACAAAAAAGATCTTAAAATAGCAATCCCTGAAGCTGTTGCATTTTTGGGGACTTCTGATTTTGCGAAGATTTCTTCTGTTGTTTCTTCTCTTTTTGCGAAAGAAGATAAAGAATTGTTTGAGGTTTCTGACAATCCTCAATATGCTTATCCTGAAGAGGTTGAAAGACAACAAATAACTGTAGGTTCAAGTTCCTATATCAAGATTGCCGAGGGTTGTGACTTTGAATGCGGTTATTGCATCATTCCAAAATTAAGAGGACCTTATAAATCAAGAAGTATAGAAAATATTGTAAAAGAAGCAAGAAATCTTGCCCAAAAAGGGGTGAGTGAAATTGTTTTGATCGCTCAAGATACAACAAGTTACGGCACCGACTTGTATAACAAGCCGATGCTTGCAGAGCTTTTATATAAACTCAATGAAATTGAGGAACTTGGATGGATAAGAATAATGTATACATATCCATCTATGATAACAGATGAGCTGCTGACAGCCATGGCGGAACTTGATAAGGTTGTTAAATATGTTGATATTCCTCTTCAGCATTCAAGCAACCGGGTATTGAAACTCATGAAACGACCGGCACAGGACTATAAAAAATTAATCAATAAAATGCGAAAAATGATCCCCTCAATCGGCATTAGGACGACTTTTATTGTTGGATATCCTGGCGAAACACAGGAAGACTTTGATAACTTGTATGATTTTATAGAAGAGATGAAGTTTGATAAGTTGGGTGTTTTCGAATATTCAAGAGAAAAAGAAACATTTGCATATTCTTTGCCTGATCAGATTCTTGCAAGAACTAAGAAACAGAGAAAAAATAAGCTGATGAAGCTTCAACAAAAAATATCGAAATCAATTAATGAAAAGATGATAGGTAAAACTATTGATTGTATTATAGAAGCAGTGGCTGATGACGGCAGTATAATAGGCA
>JAEZLC010000143.1 GCA_023435965.1 Cyanobacteria bacterium OH_CDB_58
GTATTCACTCTGGTCATTATAAAGGCCATGCCAGTTACGTTTATATTTATGTTTACAGGATTGCTGATTGTTGCTTTAGTTACACCGATTGATGCCACGGAGTATTCATTTTTACTTTCGTTGTTTGCTTTAAAAATCCTCTCAAGAACCCCGTCTTTTTTAACTGTTCTAAAGACCTCTTTGGGTTGTGTTTGCGGGTAAGTTATTAGTTCATTGGTTATTGAAGCAAGGATTATGACGCCGCTCGGGTGGTCTAGTTTTAGAGTTGCTGTGTATTCTTGTCCTGACTTTATAGCAGATGGGGCTTCAAGATCCATGTTTATCCATCTGGCATCGCCATATTTTAGTGTTGTTTTTTCGTAGATTATGGAGTTAGAAGTAATTTTCCATTCGTTTGATATTCTTTTTAAATAGTATAAAGTAGACGACTCTGATTGTACGAGTCCTGAACCTTTTATGTTTTCAAAATTATTTTTAGTTTTCCCTATTGCAAATTCTTTTGCCTGAACAACGGCGTATTCTCCATTAACCTTACTATCTGTAATTAGTGTTAGATATTTTACTTCAGGGTAAAGGCTCCAGGTTTTTTGAATCATTTCAAAATAAGTAGATTTATCAAATCCGTCACTGTTTACATAGTCTTCTGCATACAGGTTTTTTAGGTTTTCAAAATCGTGAGAGTTGGTGTATTTTGAGTGATTGCTGAAAAATGTGTTTATTTTATTTTTTTGGTTTTGAATACATACTTTTTTGTATCCGACAGTTTTTATTTTTGAATCCAACTCATCTTTATTTTCTTGCAGACATAATGCTGAGTTTGACAAGAGCAAACTCATTATGAATGCTGAAAGTATAAGTTTTAGGTTTTTTTTCATTATTTTTATTGTTCTCTATTTTTGTAGAGTAAAACCAAGGCAGCATCTGCACTTACTAATGTTAAGTTTAAAACATAAAGCCATACAACTATATCCATTGAATACAGGATTTTATTAATTATCCCGAATATATAACCTAAAATTATCAATGATAAGAAAAGTCTGCTCTTCCCTTTTACGTTTTTTGTTTTGTACGTTTTTAATACGGCAAAAGGCCAGCTTGCACCAAAACAAATTAGCATTCCTGCTTCAAATATGCTCATTGATTTCATTTGAAAAGACTGTAATAATAGATCCACTACTCTAACCTCATCGTGTACAAGTCGATTGTATCATAAAACATTTTTTTGATAAAATAATTATACTTAGGAAAGGTTATAAAATGTTATTTGTTTTAGATATAGGCAACACAAGTATTACAGCAGGGATTTTTGATAAAGATAATCTTGTAATTTCTTGGCGAATAGCTTCTGATATAAAGCGATCAGAAGATGAGTATGGAATAATTTTAAAAAACTTAATCAAAGACGCAAATTTGGAAGACAGGGTTGATTCAGCCATAATTTCCAGCGTTGTTCTGCCTTTGACAGAAAAAATTCAAGTAGCTGTGAAAAGATATTTGAATATTGAATCATTGATTGTTAACCACAAGATAAATACAGGTATCGAAATTAATTTAAAAACCCCCGGTGAAGTAGGTGCGGACAGGATAGTTAACGGATATGCGGCTTCTAAGTTATACGGCTACCCTGTTATAGTAGTTGATTTTGGCACTGCAACTTCTTTTGACATTGTTAACCCGAAAAATCAGTTTATAGGTGGCATAATCGCTGCCGGAATGAAGATACAGGCGGATGCTTTGAGTAAATTCACTTCTAAACTGCCAAAAGTAAAGATAGAAGCTCCTGAAACAGCCATAGGCACAAATACGATTGATGCTATGCTCTCCGGTATTGTTAGAGGACACGCTGCTATGATAGACGGATTGATAGCACAGTGCGAAAAAGAACTAGGAGAAAGAGCTACAATCATAGCTACCGGTGGTTATTCTTCAATCATAAGCAAATATTTAAACAGACAGTTCGATTATGTTAACCCTGATTTAACATTAGTCGGTCTAAGACTGCTTTATGACTTGAATAAGGCCCAAGTTTTAGAAACAATTGTTTAATTATTTTTATATTGAACAGTTTTTGTAAATCTTCTTAAATCTGTTTTAAATGTTAAAACCCCTATGTTTTTATCAGTGATAATCACTTTTATTGCATTGTTGTAATCTGTTCTTAGTGTTTTGACTTTATTTTCTTTTAACAGATTTATTGTTTCTTTTCGAGGGTGGCCGTACTGATTTTTCCCTGTTGAAATAATTGCAGTTTTTGGGTTTAGTTCTGAAAGCATTTCTTTATTTATAACGTTTTTTCCTCCGTGGTGCCCAACTTTGAAAATATCGATATTCTTCAAATCTTTTTTGTCTATTGATTTATACGCCTCTATTCCGCTGTCGCCCATAAATAGAACCTTATAGCCTTTGCATTCTATGAGGTTTATTATTGAAGTTTCATTTTCTTCTAATTTTTTTGATGTTTCATTTTTAATATTTTTGAGTTTGAAATCTCTTTCAACAATCAGTTCTTTATTTTCCTTTATAGCTTCAGATTTTATGTTATTTGTTTTTATGTAGTCCATTATTTCTTTTGAAAGCCTTGAAGAATCTGAGTGTTGATTTAAGATTACCTTTTTAACCTTTATATTTTTCAAAATAGAAATGGTTCCCCCTGTATGATCAGAGTCAAAATGTGTCAAAATCAATAAATCAAGCTGATCAATAGCGTGATCTTTGAAATATTTTAAAATTATTTGCTCAGCAGGGGCTTGCGAATTCTTATAAGGGGCTTTTCCTGTATCTATTAGAATATATTTATTTTCAGGGGTTTTAATTAAAGAACTGTCAGCGTTGCCCATGTCAAAAAATATTATTTCGCAGTTTTGATTTTTCAACGGCAGTGAAAAGACTATCAGGAGCGCAAACAGTATTATCAAGCTCAGGTATGAGTGTTTGTTATCTTTTGGTTTTTTAAGGACAAAAGTTAAATTTAGCAGTAATAAAAAATACAGTATAAGTTGCGTTATCGAAGGATGGGGAGTCTGTATTATTGAGTTTGGAAGGCTGGAGAAAAAATCCGATATATTTATTAAGGCTGAGAGAAATGGATTTAGAACAAAGTCTGAAATCTTGCAAAAATATGTACAAATGATAGGTATCATTGCTATTATTGAAGTTAAAAATCCTAAAAAGCTTACTACAGTTAGGAAAGGTATTATTGCAATATTCGCGAAAACAGAGTATGTCGCAAAAGTATTGAAGTAAAACATTTGAATAGGTGCTGCATAGAGTTGAGCTATAAGGGGTACAAAGCAAGCGCTTGCTATAATGTTCAAATACTTGTTTTCAATTTTCTCGAACAAAATCGGACACGTCAAAAGCAATCCGAATGTTACTGCAAATGAGAGCTGAAATCCAATATTGTTAATCATGGCTGGATCATGCAAAAGCAATAGCAGTGCCACAAAGAACAAAAGTGATATTGTGTGGGCCTCTCGATCTATAAGTTTTCCGATTAGTATAAAAATCAGCATTAACGAAGCTCTTAGAATTGATGGCCCAAATCCTGTCATGCAGGTATAGAAAAGTATTAGAATAATTCCTGTAAAAATAGATAACCTGTAGTGCATTTTTACTTTTTGGGATATAAAAAACCACAAGCCGAAAATCAAAGTAACATTCATCCCGGAGGCTGCAAGTATGTGAAGCAATCCGGAGTTTATAAATGACTTTTTTATTTCATCAGGTGGGTTGATGGCGTCATCACCAAAAACGATTCCTCCTAAAAGCTCTATATTAGGACTTTTTATGTTAGCTGCGTGTTTTTTTATTATAGAATCTCTTGTCCTGTTTATTTCCTGAAGAAATTTCCAGTAGCCGCCTTCAGCTTTTTTTTCGATTTTCCAGTCTGTACTTTCTGCATAAAATAATGTAAATGTGTCAAAATTAGTCAGATACTTTGCATAATCGAATTGGGAAGGGTTTGTGGCTTTCTTTGGGAGAGTTAGATGCCCTTTTATTACTATGGTATCTCCAATTTCTATTTGTTTTGTATTAGTCTTTTTATCATAAATTGTAATAAGAGTTTTTGAATTTATTTTTTGGTTTGTATTTTCAAACCCTATGTTGTTCACATCTGCGTAAAACTTCGTTTTGACGGTACTATTAGTTGTTGGGATGCTTACAACCCTTGCTGTTAGAGTACATTCTGCGGGTGCAAGTTTAGAAATATCGTCATTTGTTTTTATTTGAAGGGTGCAATTAGCTATTGCCAGCAAAAAAATCAAATAAGAAGCTATAGCAACTTTATTTGAAATAACATCTTTTACAAGTAAAATTGCCGTTGTCATAAATAAGATTGAAGCAACTATTGCCACTTGATTGTTGAAGTAGGCAATAGTTCCAAGAATATAGCATATAGAAATATATATAGTAGTAGTGGTTTTTGTCATGTAAAAAAATGTTTTCTAATAGTCTTTATAATATTATATATTTATGCAAACGACATTATATAAATCAAAAATAGGCAATATTAAACTAACAAGCCATAACAATAAGCTTGTAAGACTTGATTTGAATCCGGTTGAACAATTTGAAAACATTGCTTCTGAATTTAACGAATTTGTAATATTTCAATTAGAGGAATATTTCGATAGAAAAAGAACTTTATTTGAAGTGCCATTTGACATTAGTTCTGCATCAGATTTGAATTTAAG
>JAEZLC010000202.1 GCA_023435965.1 Cyanobacteria bacterium OH_CDB_58
TGCTGATACTTGAACTTAATTTTTGACGAAAACGGGATAAAAAATATGTTTGCCGCAATAAGACCATAAATTGTGGCAACGAAGGCAACCGCGATACCTGCACCCAGTTTTGAAGGATCGTTTAGATTCTCCATTACGTGGATAAGACCCAATACAGCACCTACGATACCAAGGGTCGGAGTATAGCCACCAAACGATTCCCATACCTTCGCCCCTGCAGCGACTCTTTCTTCTAATCTGCTTATTTGGTTTTCCATCATTGATTTAACAAGAACCGGATCTGACCCGTCACTTACCGCCTCAAGACCCAATGTGAGCAAAGGATCAGATGCTTTTTTTGCATCTTTTTCAAGGGCAATAATCCCTTCTTTTCTTGCTTTTTGAGCATATTTTAATATTTCATCAATTATCGCATTAAAATCAGTGTCCATATTTCCAAACACGTCTTTTAACATTTCTACTGAGATTTTAAGAGTTGAAGCAGGAAAACTCATTACAACAGCACCGAGAGATCCGCCGATTACGATCAAAGCAGCCGTAACCTGAACAAGCTTTGTAGGGTCGCCACCCTCCATAATCTGACCGAGCAACACAAGCCCTACGCCTAAAATCGGTCCTAATATCGAGGTCAAATCCATTTTCTTACTCCTTTGCTCATAACATTTATTTAATAATAAATATTAGAGTTTTAAATCATATAATTAACTTAATTTTCACACACCTACATCAATATGCAGTTATTACAATTGATTATAAACCCATTTTTTACAGTAGTAAAACAAAAAATAATAATAAATTAAAAAATATTACTTAAAAAACAGCCAAATCAGCTTCTATACAAGTCGCTTAGGTAATTTTCAATATCTACTCCAATACATTCAAATTTATTCTCATCAATTTCGCTAACCGGCCTATCAATATCTCTGTCAGAATATTTATTGGAAGCAATCAGGATTA
Organism: Cyanobacteria bacterium OH_CDB_58; assembly: GCA_023435965.1. GTDB lineage: Bacteria > Cyanobacteriota > Vampirovibrionia > Gastranaerophilales > Gastranaerophilaceae > JAEZOG01. The sequence goes on from JAEZLC010000202.1 coordinate 958, forward strand.
CATTTGTTACATCAATCACCCTCTGATCAAGATCAAAAAACGATTTGTAATAAACCCTGTCAGAGTAATCCCCTTTATATATTTGCAGGTGTTTAAAATATTTTTTGTACTTGCTTACTATTTTGGGCAAAAATATATTTTTAGGGCTTTCAAATTCCGCGCTTGAGCACAAGTTAGAAACAAAAATCCCGCCTTTTTTCAATGACTTCAAAACACACTCTAAATACCTATCTTCTAAAAATCTTGAATCTATACCGTCGTTATTGGCTACGTCAACTATAATTAGGTCATATTTTATTTTGGTGTGAGAAAGAAAAGTTATTCCGTCTTGCAGATGAAAAGAAAACTTGTCACTTTGCACAAAACCAAAATAATCCTGAGCGATTTCCAGAATATTTTCTTCAATATCCACAACATCAATTTTAGAAAGAGAGGGAAATAATGACTCCATATCCTTAACTATTTTTCCTGTACCCATACCGATAAGAAGGATGTTATTTATTTTAGGATTCATGAGGTAGGAAATAAGAAAATAATTTATATACGGCAAATTACCTTTGTAAAAAGGGGTATTAATAAAGCCGGCCTGATAGGTATTTTTGTAATGCAAAAACCGACCAATCTCGTTTTCCACAACCAAAATATTGTGAAAAGCCGATTCTTTTTCATACAAAATTTTATCGTCAAATTTTTTAGAATTTATGATATCTAAAAGTTTTTTGTCAGGCTCTTTTATTGCTAAATTTTCAGGAATTAAAACAAAAGATTCGTCTCTCATAATCCAAATTATGACATAAATTTTATGTTAATGCTAAAATTTTAGTATAGAAAGATTAACTATCCGGAGGCAAAATGCAAGAAAATAACCCACCACAAGATCACATCAGAAGCACCAGAATACAGAAACTAGCTGACTTAGCCGATAAAGGGATAAATCCGTATCCGTATTCTTTTGACAAAAATATAAGTGCAAAAAAACTTCAGGAAAAATACGAATATCTTGAAAACGGTCAAGAAACAGAAGATAGTTACGCAGTTGCCGGAAGAATAATGGCAATGAGAAACTCGGGAATGTTTATTGACTTGATGGACGATAGCGGAAAAATCCAAATTTTCTGCCATAAAGAAAACATTGGCGACGATGCATTTAAAACATTAAAGCTGGTAGATATCGGCGATATAATAGGGGTTCACGGAACAATCAGAAGAACTCCAAGAGGAGAATTAAGCATAAAGGCTGTTAACTACAGACTTTTATCTAAATCTCTAAAACCGCTTCCGGAAAAATTCCACGGTTTAACTGACGTCGAAACAAGATACCGCCAAAGATACGTCGACCTAATAATGAATGAGGACGTAAGAAATACTTTCAGAAAAAGAAGTTTAATAATCCAAAAAGTTAGAGAGTACCTTGTAAACCTAGGTTTTCTTGAGGTTGAAACACCCATGCTCCACACTCAAGCAGGTGGTGCTTCAGCAAAACCGTTCATAACTCATCACAATGCACTTGATATGGACATGTTTTTGAGAATAGCTCCTGAACTTCACCTAAAAAGACTTATCGTAGGCGGATTAAGCGAAAAGGTTTTTGAAATAAACAGAAACTTCAGAAACGAAGGCTTGTCACCAAGACATAACCCTGAATTCACTATGATGGAATTATATCAGGCTTATGTTGACTACAACGAAATGATGGCTCTTGTTGAAAATATGGTATCATCTGTAGCTCAAGAAGTCTTAGGAACAATGAAAATAACATATTGCGGAAAAGAAATAGACTTAACTCCTCCATGGGATAGAAAAACTATGCTCGGAGCAATAAAAGAATATACGGGAATCGACTTCAACGACTTCTTTACAGTAGCAGAAGCAGCACAAAAGGCTGAAGAGCTGGGAATAGAGGTAGAAGAAAGCGATAACTGGGGCAAAATACTAGACAAGATATTTGAAGAAAAAGTTGAACCACATTTGATACAACCGATACACATCATAGACTACCCAAGAGACATATCACCTCTTGCGAAAGTTCATAGAGATAATCCAAGACTGACTGAAAGGTTTGAATCAAGAATTAACGGATGGGAAATCTGCAACGCATTTTCTGAGCTCACAGACCCGATAGATCAAAGAAACAGGTTCGAAGCCCAAGCTAAAGCTAAAGCCGAAGGTGATGAAGAAGCTTGTGACATAGACGAAGATTACATCAACGCACTAGAGTATGGAATGCCTCCAGCTGGTGGATTGGGTGTGGGGATTGACAGAGTAGTAATGTTGCTTACAGATTCGCCTACAATCCGCGACGTCATTGCGTTCCCAACAATGAGGCACAAATAAAATCTAAAAAACCCTATATATATATGAAAAAAACCTCTTGCGTAATTTGTAAAATTAAATATAATAATAATTGTACATTTTATGAAAGGGGTTTATTACTATGAACAAAGAAGAATTAGTACAAGAGGTATCAAAAAAAGCGAAAGTAACTCAAAAAGAAGCTGCTGAAATCATAAATTCATTTATGGAAACTGTTCAAAAAGCTGTTGCTAAAGGCAAAAAAGTTACTTTAGTTGGATTCGGTACTTTCGAAGCTAGAAAAAGAGCTGCTAGAACTGGTCGCAACCCACAAACTGGCAAACCAATCAAAATCGAAGCTAAAACTGCTCCAATTTTCTCAGCTGGTAAAAAATTCAAAGATCTTGTTAACTGTAAAGAAGCTTGCAAGAAGTAGTAATAAAATTAAAAATACTGCCTTGGGACATCTCAGGGCAGTATTTTTTTACTATTTTTAAATATTTATGTTTTTAAAATATTATTCAACAATCTTTTTAACGATTGGAGCAATTTGTTTAAGCTCATTATACAGAACTTCAAACGTTTCAGGATGAAGCGACTGAGCCCCGTCACAAAGTGCATTCTCAGGACTATCATGAACCTCAACAATAATACCATCACAGCCTGCAGCCAAAGAAGCCTTTGACATAGGCGCAACACTGTCTCTAAGTCCCGTAGCATGGCTAGGATCAACAACTATTGGCAAGTGGCTTATCTTCTTAACTACAGGAATTGCAGATATATCAAGCGTATTCCTTGTTGCTTTTTCGAATGTTCTTATCCCTCTTTCACAAAGAATAACATCTCTATTACCGCCGGACATAATGTATTCAGCCGACATTAACCATTCTTCAATAGTAGCACTTAGACCTCTTTTTAAAAGAACCGGCTTATTAATTAATCCAAGCTCTCTAAGTAAATTAAAGTTCTGCATATTTCTTGCACCAACTTGCAAAAGGTCAACATATTCAAGAAACATAGGTATCTGTGAAATTTCCATAACTTCGCAGGCAACAGCCATAGAGTACTTATCTGCAACTTTTCTTATTATCTCAAGACCTTCTTCTCCTAAACCCTGAAAAGCATATGGTGATGTTCTTGGCTTAAAAGCACCGCCTCTTAGTACCTTAACTCCATAACTG
>JAEZLC010000220.1 GCA_023435965.1 Cyanobacteria bacterium OH_CDB_58
AGCTTTCTTTTCCAAAGCTTCTTTTAATCCAGCCTCGGCTCTATCCCAATTATCTATGTTTCCTACGTATTTTTCAGGACGAGTTGAAAGTTCAACTTCAAACGACATATTGAATAAAGAAAGCGTATAGTCTACAAAATCAATAATAGCATTGATTTCGTCAACCAGCTGTTCCGGAGTACAGAAAATATGGGCATCATCCTGAGTAAAGCCTTTTACCCTTGTTAGACCAGAAAGTGCACCTGAGCGTTCATTTCTGTATACAGTACCCAATTCCGCCATTCTCAACGGCAAACTTCTGTATGAATGCCTGTTTGCCTGATATATCAAGATATGAAACGGACAATTCATAGGTTTTAAAACGTATTCAGTATCTTCATCCTGAATAAAGTACATATTTTCTTTGTAATGAGATGTATGGCCTGAAATATCCCATAAATTAGACTTTGCAATGTGAGGAGTGTTAACTATTACATATCCTCTTTTTCTATGCTCTGTTCTCCAATAGTTTTCAATTTCTTCTCTAACCAAAGCCAAGTTTGGATGCCATAAAACAAGCCCTGAACCGACTTCGTCTCTTATAGAAAATAAGTCCAGTTGATTAGCAAGTTTTCTGTGATCTCTTTTTTGTGCTTCTTCTAAATACGTCAAATGAGCAGTTAGGTCATCTTTTGTCCAAAATGCGGTAGCATATATTCTTTGAAGCATCTTATTCTTTTCGCTGCCTCTCCAATATGCACCTGCTACATTTAAAAGTTTAAAAGCTTTTATATAGCTAGTATTTGGAACATGAGGTCCTGAACAAAGGTCATTGAACAACACATTGCCTTCTTTATCCTTTGTTAAAAACAGAGTCGGGTTATCATTTTTGTGCTCTTCCAACAATTCTGCTTTATATATTTCTCCCTGTTCTTTAAATTCTGCTATTTGTTTATCAACATCAGGTATTTGATATTTCTCAAAAAATAGATTTTGTTTTACGATACTCTTCATCTCATTTTCAATATTTACAAGGTCTTCGTCTGTGAATGAATGCCCTTCTAAATCAAAATCATAATAAAAACCATTTTCAATTGCGGGACCGATTGCCAATTTTGCCTGAGGGAACAACTTCTGAACGGCTTGTGCCATAATATGCGAAGTTGAATGTCTTAAAATATGCAAACTTTCATTATTCTTTTCCATCATTTTATCCTTTAAATAATCCTTACTTATTTATATCACTATCATAGTCTAATATCAAATTAGAACCAAAAGAAAATGACGCTCTGTATAATCAAAGCGTCATTTTAAGTTGTTGTAATTTCTTATACGTTAACTAAACGCGCTTCGTTTTCCAACTTAAGCGTTTGCGTCGTTATGTCACATACAGAACTTGGTCCGAAGTACTGGATTGGTCCTGGGAAAATATATCTATCTTCTAAAGCCCAAGCTTCTCTGTTTTGCTCCAACTTCTTAAATACAGGTCCGTCAAGTTCAACAAGTGCCTTTTGTATAACAGGCTTGAACTGTCCGTGTCTTTTTTCAATATTCATCATCATAGTTAAAGGAACTCCACCAGCAGTCCATTCAGCAGCAGGGGCTGACAAATTTTTAACTGAAGACAGGTAACCTGTTAAGCCGAAGTTCATTAGTGCAAATGCATTATATCCAAGTGCATAGCAATAATCAGAATCAAAGTTTGAAGGGAAAGCACATCTTCCCTCATAACCAAAGAAATGCCCTTGATCAGAGAACTTGCCGTTATACTCTCCGCGTTTTTTCATTTGCTCTAATCTGATTTTAATCATTTCGATTAAAAGCTTTTCTGTCTCAATCTTAGAAACCTGAACATTTCCGTGAGGATCTCTATCCATCAACAATTGTTCTTTAATCATTGTAGGAAGAGATTCGTATACTTGAGCATTTATATCTTCAAGTTTACCTTTGATAATCTCAAATCTTTCAAAGTCATTTTTAGCTGTTTTATAATCTTCATCATCTTCAACCAATGCAAGTACATCATTTAAATTTGATATCATAGATTTAATTTCAGGGATAAACTCGATTAATCCTTCAGGAATTAATGCTATACCGAAATTTTTACCGATGTCAGCTCTCTGTGAAATAATGTTGGCCATATAATTTACAACTTGAGTCAAAGACATTTTTTTCGCTTCAACTTCTTCAGAAATCAATGTGATATTAGGCTGAGTTTGAAGAGCAACTTCTAAACCAACGTGCGTAGCACTTCTACCCATCAATTTTATAAAGTGCCAGTATTTTTTAGCTGAATTAGCATCTCTCTGAATGTTTCCAACCATTTCAGCATATGTTTTAGTCGCTGTATCGAAACCAAATGAAATTTCAATTTGATCATTTTTCAAATCGCCGTCTATTGTTTTTGGACAACCTATAACCTGGATTCCTGCATCTTTTTGAACAAACCACTCCGCTAGCATTGCAGCGTTTGTGTTAGAGTCGTCTCCACCAATTATAACTATACCTGTGATCTCAAGGTTTTGACAAGTGTTCCAAGCTTTTGTAAAATGCTCTTCTGTTTCAAGTTTAGTTCTACCAGAACCGATGATATCGAAACCACCTGTGTTTCTGTATTCATCAATCAATTCTGAAGTAAATTCGATATACTCACCATCGATAATCCCGGAAGGCCCGCCTAAAAATCCATATAATTTATTTTCAGGATTTGCTTGCTTTAAAGCATCAAAAAGACCAGCGATAACGTTGTGTCCGCCAGGAGCTTGTCCGCCTGAAAGAATAACTCCTACGTTCCTTCTTTCACTAGCAGTTTCTTCACTAGCAGCACTGAATGTCATAATAGGTTTTCCGTATGTATTAGGAAATAATTCTTGTATTTGCTCTTGATCTTTTATAGATTCAGTCTTGTTTCCTTCGTTCATAACCAGTTTATTAATGCCATTTGCTAAGCTGGCAGGCAATTTTGGCTGATATTTAAGTCTTTCGATTTGTAATGGAGAAAGTTCTTTCATAAACTACCTTTCATGTTATGTATTGTTACCAAATTATTTTATCATAAAAAAACAAGCGTCAAAGTAGTAGTAACGATAGATTCTTTATCTTTCTGATATACTTGTTTCATGGTCAAAAAAACAGTTTTTATTATATTAATATTTTATAGTGCATTTTTGTTTTTAAGCGGTGTTCTTCCTCCGATATTGGCACACTTCAAATTCTACCAGCTTTCTGGTAACTTAACATATTTAATGTCCGCAGCCTGTCATCAACAGCCAGACAGATCATTTTGGTTACTGGGCTATCCCATGGCTCTTTGCTCAAGATGTCTGGGAGTTTACCTCGGTTTTTTTGTATATTTATCTAAAAGACTATCAAATCTCGATGAAGACAAAATAAAAATATCCATCATTATATTTTTACTCATCATCTCGAGCTTAGATATTTTTCTTAATTTCTTGCTTAATATAAACACAGGCATTATAATCAGATTTATTATCGGAAACTGCATCGGAATCTGCATCGCGTACACATTAGAAATACTTTTACAGCAAATTGAGAGAGGAATAAAATTATGTCTACAAAAAAAATGATTTCAAGTTTTTTAATCTTCATTTTAATCACCATTACATCGCCTTGTGCACTTTCTAACGGAACCAGAGAAGAGAATTTACACCAATTCTTAAAAACAACAGAAAACATAAATGCCAAAATCACATTCCCAGGGATGAAAATTGCATCAAACAATATAAAGCCAGCAAATGCGGTCAAACTGCAAGCAATGACACCACTAACAATAAGAGCGACACAAACAATTAGTACAAGAGATATTATAAGCGGTTCTACAATAAGTTTTGCAACTGTGTCTGATGTTAAGAATGAAAAAGGTCAAATATTGATCAGGTCAAATACTCCGGTAACTGCACAAATTTCATTTGCAAAGAAAAAAGGATGCATTGGTACAGCCGGTGATTTAACAATATCTGATTTTCACACTACTGCAGTTGATGGAACATATATTCCACTAGTTGGTAACGTAAACCAAAAAGGCGACGATAAAATGGTGTTATCAGTGGTCTTGAGTGTTTTAGTATGCCCCCTATTTTTACTTATGAAAGGTGAAGACGCACAAGTTCCTGTAGGAATGACAAAACCAGCTTACACTGCTGCAGATGTGTATGTAGTGCCAAATCTATAAATCTTTCTAATCAACAAAAAAAAAGCGGGCTAGCCCGCTTTTTTTTACCAAAAGACTTATATTAAAAACTTTCCATCTTTATAAATCAACTTGTCATCCGCGTATATTTCACTGCCGTTTTTCATGTTTTTGATAATATCCCAATGAAGCCCGGAGACGTTTTTACCGCCTGTTTCAGGATAAGAAGAACCGACCGCCATATGAATAGAACCGCCTATTTTCTCATCAAATAATATGTTACCGGTTACATCTTGAATCATATCATTTGTACCGATAGCAATCTCTCCGACAAACCTCGAACCTTCATCCATATTCAACATATCAAGCAAAAACTCTTCGCCTTTTTCTGCTTTTGCATCTACAACTTTTCCGTTTTCAAGCTTCATATGGATTTTATGAGACTCATTTCCTCTGTATATTGCAGGGAAATCAAAATAAATTTCACCTGTAGCACTGTCTTCAATCGGAGACGTATAGATTTCTCCATCAGGGAAGTTGCACTCACCACAACAGTTTTTCCATACCCTTCCCGCCGTAGAGAATGTAATATCTGTTTTTTCTCCAACAATTCTTAATTTAGAAGTTGTTGTCAAGTAATCAGCAAGTCTTTGTTGCTCTTCACCTATTTGTTGCCATTTAGCAACTGGATCATCTAAGTGTAAGTAACAAGAGTTGATTAAAAATTCAGTATATTCATCCAGCGACATTTTTGCTTCTTGAGCCAAAGCCTGTGTCGGGAAATCCGCAATTACCCAGTTTAATTCTTTTTTTGCAGCCCTGTCCAACAATGTTTCGGACAAATGTTTTGTTGCCTTAGAACGTCTGGCCATTTTTTTAGAATCAGCTTTTGCCATGTTTTTAACGTTTAAAGGGGCGCCGATAGAAATAAAGTTTTTTACTTGTTGATATTCAATTTCGGTCATAGGATCAACATAATCTAACTGTTCATCCGTAGCATATTTAATGTATGTTTCCTGAATACCGTCTAATGAGCATCTTACAACCGGATATCCTCCTCTTTGAAGCACTTGCTTATATATCTCTTTAACAAGAGGAGTAGCCTCGTGGCTCTCAGCTCTTATTACAGTCAATTCTCCAGGTTTTACATCAACCGAATATTCAACAAGAACTCTGGCATATTTTTCCCATAATTTATTCATACAAGCTCCTTAATCTGCTTTATAGTCGTTTGTTCTAACTACCACACCTCTTTTAGAGGTTCTGATAAAATCTACCAGTTTTTTAGTATAAGTATCTTGAACTAAAGTATCTTCAATTACATCAGCCGCTTTAAGAACAGTATATTGACCTGATTGGATAATCTTAAAAGCATTTTTCAGATTTGTTCTCTCTTCTAAAGTGATTCCCCTGCGTTTTAGTCCAATTACGTTTATACAATGAGGAACAGGAGGTCTGCCATCACCTTTGCAATATGGAAGAATGTCCATTCTTGAAGCTGAAAAACCGCTTATGATGCACATTTCGCCAATTCTGATATTCTGGTGAAACACGCTCATTCCACCAATAAAGGCTCCAAATCCTACCTTCACGTGTCCGCCTAAAGTAGCAAGATTTGCAAGTATAACTTCATCTTCAAGTTCACAGTTGTGTGCAACGTGAGAAGAAGCCATTAAAAGACATTTATTTCCGACTTTTGTTACACTTCCTTCTCCAGAAGCTCTATTTACCGTGACATATTCTTTAATTAAACAATTAGAACCTATTATGGTCTTTGTTAGCTCGTTTTTATATCCCAAATCCTGAGGAGGTGTGCCGATACTTGCAAAAGGCGAGATTATTGTATTCTCTCCGATTTCACAATGCTCGAGATATGCGTTTGCAACTACTTGTACATTCTCTCCAAGTACAACATTTTTACCGATAACTACATTAGGTCCGATTGTTACACTTTCAGGGATAACAGCACTGCTATCAATTACTGCACTACTATGAATTGCCATAACTTTGTTCTTCTTTCTATTTAATCGTTTTTACATTACTGAAAACATCAGATCAGCTTCAACCGTCAATTTACCGTCAACAAAAGCTTTTGTA
>JAEZLC010000222.1 GCA_023435965.1 Cyanobacteria bacterium OH_CDB_58
AGTTGCAAAAATCGAGCAGCGTCGTATTCCGTCGCACATGGTCGAGTATGAAGAGCTGGTAAGTATCGGGATTATAGCAATACAAGCACTTATACAAGGCAAAACTGAACAGCAGCTTGAAAGATACAATAACGCTTACATCGCTACCGCTGTAAGATGGGCGATTCGTAACGAGCTTAGAAACAGGTACAAATGGTATTCGCTTAAACATGCAAAGGGAGAAGAAACTCAAGAAGAATCAGCAGATGGTTCAAATTCTATCTCTCCAACAAAAGTAAGAGAAGCCATCTACGAAACAATTCTTTCAATAGACAGCATTGCTAGTGCATCTTCAGACAATGATTCGCCGTTTGATTTTATAAAAGACAACTCTGCACTTCCTGACGAAAAAGCCGAATTATCAGAACTTGGAAAAGTAATCAGAGAAGCGATTGCAACTCTTCCTCAAAAAGATAGAACAATCGTTGAATACAGATTTTACAGAAACATGCAGGTTAAAGAAATCGCTGAACAAGTAGGACTTTCATCTTCAAGAATCACAAGGATTGTGCAAGCCTCTCTTAATTATGTTCGCGAATACCTGAACAAACGCGAGCACTACGAATACTAATAAGTAATGAAATTTTCTGAATTAAAAAATTTTTTTAGAAGAATAATATTTTACGTAGCGTATCTTTTAATACTAATAATACTTGCGGAAATCCTGCTCTTTGGCTTGGCTTATGTTTCACAGAAAAAAATGTTCAGATCCTGGACATTCAAAAAACAAATCGAAAAGTATTATACAAAAGCTCAATATGAAATGTCTGAATTTACCGAGGACAGATTTAGAAAAGATCTAGGTACTTCGTCAAACAAAAAAAGTATACTTGTCTTCGGCTGTTCTCACTTATTTGGGGCAGGACTGGAAGAAAACCAGACTTTCTCTTACAAGTTATCAAAAGCAACTAACAGGCCTGTCTACAACAGAGCTTATTGGGCTTGGGCTCCTCAACATATGTTATACATTCTGCAAACCCAAAAATGGATTAAAGGTATAAAGGAACCGGAATACATAATTACGATGTTTATACCTGACTATGATGAGCGTTTTTATCTTCATCAAGGTTGGCCTTTCGATTCAGGGGTTTACTTAAGATACAAAATTGACAGGCAGAATAACCTAAAAAGACTTCCTACTGAAAGATATCCTTGGTATTGGAGATTATTTATCACTAAATACACACAGTATTTTATTCAAAACAACATCGAAAAACCAAATAAGGACTATAGCAATAGGCTCTACGTCAGAATGATGCAAGAGAGTATGAATTTAATAAAATCAAAATATCCAAATACAAAAGTACTCTTATTCTTATATAAAGGGGATTTCGCCACTGATAATCCGAACACTAAAATAATGCAGAACAAAGATTTTTTCAATGACGAGCCATTCTCTCAAAATTCGTTGAACGAGCTAGAAAAAATGGGCTATATAATTGTGAATCTTGAAACAATTGTAAATCATAGCCTTGAAACAAGAGAATACAAAATAGACGGGGATCCGACACACCCCAATGAAAAAGTGTGGGATGAAGTTATTCCGATACTCCAAAAGAAATTTAACATGTAGGAAAAGCTTTTAGCTTACTACTTATCCTTCATGTGGGTGGACATAACCTGCTTTAATAATTTTCCGCCGCAATAAGCACCTAAGCCAACGGCTACAAATACACCTGCAGGCCCCATTAATGTCGAAGCGACAATACCGCCCAGAACACTTGCTAATATTCCTATTGCCATCGCAGCAGAATTATTATTTGATTTTGATGGTGCTTTCGCATTATCTGTAGGTTCAGTCTTTGTTGTCTTTACAAATTGATCGGTTTTTAAAGAATTTAATGCCGATTTTTCAGCATTTTGAGTAAACGCAACCTTTGAAACATTATTAGATTCTGGCTTTTTGAGTTGTGAAACTTTACTTTTTATCTCAAAAATATCTCTGGTAAGATTTGTATCCAACAATACTCTATCCTGAGAGCGTCTTTCCACTCCTGATCGTCTTTCAAAAGATACAGGAACGCTTTGTTGCCGTCTGTCCTGAATAGCTTTATATTGAGGATACAATTTCTGTACTTCTAACACAATTTTCCCTTTAAACCATTTCGTTTATTATAAACCAAAACCTATATTTTTTTGCTAGTTTTCTAACAATTGAAATAATTTGAAATAAAAAGCGGGATAGATTTCCCGCTTCTCTCTATAGTTTTTTATAACTAAACCACCAGTCATAACTTCCCGGCTGGTTTGTCCTCTCTTTTGCCTGATGAACGTTTAACGGAGGAGGAATAATCACATTATCCTGAATAAGCTCGTTATTCGGCCAGTCCGCTGGTAGAGCAACTCCGTTTTCATCGGATATTTTTATTGCTTTTATTGCTCTTAATATCTCGTCAATATTTCTACCTACTTCTGGCGGATAATAGAGCATAACTCTTATTTTCCCTTCAGTATCACATATAAAAACTGCTCTTACAGTACTTAATCCCTTACCTGGATGTATCAAGCCCAATTGGTTTGCGAGGGTTTCAGTTGCAGCGATAACTGGGAAAGTAATTTCTACTCCAACTTTCTCGTTTATCCATTCTAGCCACTTGATGTGAGAAAATATTTGATCTACAGATAATCCAATCAACTTACAATTTAACTCATCAAATTCTTTCATCCGATTTTGAAAAGCCATAAACTCAGTTGTGCAAACGGGGGTAAAGTCAGCAGGATGACTAAAGAGTATAAAATATGAGCCTTTTAAGTCAGCAGGAATATTCATTTTACCCTGGGTTGTATAAACCGTGATATCAGGAAAAACATCTCCTAACATAAGCATTTTATGTTCATTCATAATTATCTCCTTTTAAAGGTACAATTATGAAGTTAACACAGAATTATATACATTTAATTCCCACCCGGGGCTATATTTTGCAAACAAATAACTTTAATAATATCTAGCGAGAAGATAGTAATGCTTGTTCTATATCTCCCAGAATGTCTTCAAAGTCTTCAAGTCCCACAGAAAGCCTGATAAAACTCTCATCGATTCCGCAAGCTTTCATTTGATCAGATGAAAGTTGTCTGTGAGTAGTTAATGCAGGGTATGTAACTATACTTCTGGAGTCGCCAATATTAGTTGCGTGGATAAACAATTTCAAATTTTCAATGAATTTAACGCCTGCTTGCTTGCCTCCTTTAATACCAAAACTTATCAAAGAAGAGGCTCCTTTAGGCATATACTTTTCTGCAAGGGCATTATATTTATTGGACTTTAAACCAGGGTAGTTAACCCATTCTACAGAAGGATTGTTCTCCAAAGCTTTTGCCAGCTGTAAAGCAAAGTCGCTGTGTCGTTGCATCCTCAAGTGTAGCGTTTCTAGGCCAATCAACGTCAAATAAGAATTAAACGGGCTGATACAAGTTCCAAAGTCTCTTAGCAGTTGGGCTCTTGCCTTAACTATATACGCTGCATTTTTAAATGTTTCAGTATAGCTCAAACCGTGATAACTAGGGTCTTTATCGACAAGTTCCGGGAATTTTCCCGACTTTTCCCAATCAAACTTTCCAGAATCAACAATCACACCGCCCATTGAATTGCCGTGACCTGTAAGGTATTTAGTCAAAGAATGCACAACAATATCGGCACCGAAATCAAACGGTTTTAACAGATATGGCGTCGGAACCGTATTATCTATAATCAAAGGAATATTATTTTCATGTGCAACAGAAGACAGAGCTTCAATATCAACAACATTAATATTGGGGTTTCCTATTGCTTCTGAAAAAATACAAACAGTTCTTTCGGTAATTGCACTCTTATAGTCTTCAATTTCTTCGGAATTCACAAAAATTGTCTTTATACCCATTTTGGCAAGAGTAGAATTTAATAAATTTATAGTTCCGCCATACAAGGTAGAAGAAGCAACAACCTCATCCCCCGCTTTTGCGATATTCAAAATTGCAAGCAAAGTCGCTGATTGACCGGAAGAAACTGCTAAAGCACCGACTCCCCCTTCAAGCATCGCAATTCTTTGCTCCAGAACCGCAGTAGTAGGGTTAGAAATCCTTGTATAAATATCACCTGCACATTTTAAGTCAAACAAATCAGCCGCATAATCGACACTGTCAAAGTCGAATGCTGTAGTCTGATAGATAGGAACACTTATAGCATGCCTGTTATCCCCTGCTGAGTGAGCTCCCTGAACAGCAATAGTATCAAATCTCATTATATTAAACCTTTATCTTCCTATATTGTATTTAATTATATCAGATACCCAAGGGATATAGCTATACTGAGCTCTTAAAACACCAAGAGAGAGGTACACAACAAGCATCAGCAAACCTAGCTGAACTATAGAAAGGTGTAAAAACGGTAAACTTATTATAGACACATTGAAGAAATATGAAATTGCACCCACCAAAATATTTACCAATGGTACATATGCAAGAACATTAATAACAAAAATCAACGCCTGAGAAACAACAAAAAACAATATTGATAAAAATATCGATTGATACAAATGATATTTCAAAAACGGTCTTAAATTTTGTTTTGTCACAGCACCAATGATAATCCATATAAAGCCAACCATTCCAAATGTAAAATAAGAAAGGACAGCAATAATTTTCTCAGCGGGCAGTACGCTATTTCGGGGACTATACGACACTTTTTTCTCCACTTTCAAATTTTCTCGAGATATATTCTTCTGCTATTTCCAGATATACCAGCTTTGTTTCATCATTATCAGAATCCAGTTCCACAGCTTTTTTATATGAAATTACAGCGGACTCTAAATTACCCGTCATAACATATGTATTTCCGATTAATGAATAAATATTTGCAGCCTTAGGCTCCACTTCTAAAACTTTTTTATAATAACTTATTGCTTCATCGTACTTCGTTTCTGAAACATATAAATTAGCTAGAAGCGTATAGGCATTGGTTATATCAGGAGCAACTTCTATTGCCTGCTTATAATATTTAATTGCCTCATCAATTTTGTTTCTGTCACAAAGTGATATTGCATAGCAAACATAAGCCTGATAATAATCTTTGTTTAACTCAAGTGCTTTTTCAAAGAACTTATCTGACAAATCAAATTTCTCGCATGAAGAATATGCATTTGCACAACACAAGGCAATTTTTGCATCTTCAGGTGCCAGATGATGGGCATTTTTGAACAATTCTGCAGCTTCTTCATATT
>JAEZLC010000240.1 GCA_023435965.1 Cyanobacteria bacterium OH_CDB_58
CCCGGATATAATTTTAGACCTTTAGAAATTGAAGGAGCGGCGGGATTACAGCAATTGAAAAAATTGCCTGATTTCCTTGAAAAAAGAAGAGAAAATGCAGAATATTTCGTAAAATTATTTGCTGATAATAAGGATTTCATGATACAGAAAAACCTTGATAATAGCTCTTGGTTTGGTTTTTCACTAGTGATAAGACCTGAATCCGAACTCAAAAGAGAAGATGTTGTCAAAAAGCTTTTAGACAACGGAATAGATTGCAGACAAATCGTTACAGGTAACTTTGTTAAAAACGAAGTTATAAAGTATTTTGATTACGAAATATCAGGTGAGCTAAAAAATGCCGAATATGTTGATAAAAACGGTTTCTTTGTAGGAAATCATCAGTTCGATATTAAGGATAAAATCGATTATTTAAATCAAGTTTTAAAAAATAATTAATGAGAGGGGATAATATGACCAAAAAAGCTTTAATAACAGGTATAACAGGACAAGATGGAAGTTATCTTGCCGAACTTTTACTTGAAAAAGGATATGAAGTTCATGGTATGAAACGTCGTGCTTCTTCTTTTAATACGTCAAGAATTGACCACCTGTATCAAGACATCCATAGCGAAAACTTAAAATTTAAGCTTCATTACGGTGATTTGACTGACAGTACTAACTTAATTCGTTTAATTCAAGAAATTCAGCCAGATGAAATTTACAACTTGGCAGCACAATCACACGTAAAAGTTTCATTTGATTGTCCTGAATATACAGCAAATGCAGATGGACTAGGAACTTTAAGGATTCTAGAGGCGATTAGAATTTGCGGATTAGAGAAGAAAACGAAATTTTACCAAGCTTCAACTTCTGAACTTTTTGGGCTTGTTCAAGAGACTCCGCAGAGGGAAACAACACCATTTTATCCTCGCTCTCCATATGCTTGTGCAAAAATCTATGGTTATTGGATTACAGTAAATTATCGTGAAGGCTACGATATGTTTGCTTGTAACGGTATATTGTTCAACCATGAAAGTCCGAGAAGAGGAGAAACTTTCGTAACACGTAAAATAACACGTGCAGCCGTGAGAATTAAGCTTGGAATGGAAGATAAAATTTATCTTGGAAACCTTGATTCTAAACGTGACTGGGGACATGCGAAAGATTATGTAGAAGGTATGTGGATGGTTCTTCAGCAAGAAAAACCTGAAGACTTTGTTTTGGCTACCGGAGTTACAACTACAATTAGAGACTTCTGTGAAATGACGTTCAAAGAACTAGGTGTAGATATCGAATGGCAAGGTTCTGGCGTAGAAGAAAAAGGTATAGACAAAGCAACAGGAAAAGTAGTAATAGAGGTCGATCCTAGATACTTCAGACCAACTGAAGTTGATTTGTTGCTTGGAGACCCCACTAAAGCACAGAAAAAACTTGGCTGGAAACCTAAGTATGATTTACCTATGCTTATTAAAGAAATGGTTGATGAAGACTTAAAAGAAGCCAAGAAAGAAAAATTCTTAAGAGAACAGGGATACGAAATCCTAATCCCTCAAGAATAATCTAAGATTCATTAACAAAATACCCTATTATAAAAATAGGGTATTTTTTATATTTTGTTGGGTTAAACCTTATGCAAGGTTGTTTATATTCGATTTGAAGTCTGAAGCATTCAAGATACAAAAGGCCTCTGCAAAATCTATATTTTTTAGTAACCCTCTGTATGATTTTAGACCGATAATCTTGTCCGCGTAAGATTTGGTTGCTATCTGAGATTCGTGTTTGTTTATCATTTCTCTTTTTTTATCCACAACAGATGTTATATTTGCAAAGTGGCTTGGTACCGTAAGCGTAGACCATACTTCGTAGAAAGCGATTTTGAGTTCTTTCTTGTACTTCTTTTCTGATAAAAGCTTGCTCAACAAAATGGCTACAGCTTTGTGATCTTTATGTTGGTCAAATATATTCGGTATAAATATGTAATCATAATTGCTAATATCTATTTCCTTAAACTGGGAGAAACCATCAATTATACTCTTGTCTTTTAGTGCCATCATAGAGAATTTATTTATCTCGGCAACATTCATTGCTTCCTTAAATTCTTTTTCCCTTATGTCCTCTTGCTTGCCATATGTTAAGCAAATAACCTCAAAGTTGTTAGGGTACAAATTTAAAACCCCTCCGCAACCGATACTTTCATCGTCGGGGTGCGGTGCTATAACAAGGCATTTATCTTCGTTTTTAAAGAGCAATTCAACAGGTTTTATGTTGAATGAAAAAAACATCTTGAAAACTTTTGACATAACTGCAGAGTGAACAATTTTTAATATGTCTTTTTTCATTAATTATAATCCTCTTGTTCAAGAATTCCATCGACAAAATTTTTCCAGGTATATTTTTTAGAAAGTTCATAAGCGTTCAAAGAATACTTTTCATATAGTTCAAAATCTTTTTGATAAATATTACAAATATTTATCAAAGATTTTAAATAGCTTAAGAATGATTTTCTGTTGAAAATAAAAGAAGATTCATTTTCGACTATTTCTGCAACTCCGGCGGTTGAAGAAATTAAACAAGGTTTTGCACAAGCCATAGCTTCTATGGCTACCAATCCGAATGCCTCGTTCAATGATGGCAAAACAAGGCAGTCAATAGAATCGTAAAAAGTTTTCATATCAACTTTATTTGTAAGAAACTTAATTTTATTTTTTAAGAAAAAGATAGAAACAAGACTTTTGTATAGAGGGTCAGAGTTATATTTCGGTGCAATAATTGTTGCTGAGAAGCTGTGTCTTAAAAGATTTAAAATTCCCAGTGCAATTACAAAAAGGTAACCGCCCTTGTTCACCGAGCTTCCTGCTACAAGTCCAAAATTAATCTTTTCGCTTTTTCTTATTTGTGGATATGAATCATAAAAAGCATGTGTTGCGGGGTATGATACAGTTACGTCTGAAGGGTTTAAGTTAAGGTTCTTTATATAATCCTCTTTTACGCAGTTTGCAACAGCGATGTATTTTGCTTTGTATTTTTTGAACTGATCTTCCTGCATTTTTATTTTTTTTCTTGATAAATATGTTTTGATAAGCCTTGGTATTAGCGGCAGATTCAGACATCTGCTTTTGAAGGTCTGAGACTGAAGGATGTATTTGCCAAAAGGAAAGGATACGAAAAGTGTTATAACATCATCAAAATTCTCTTCTTTTATAATCTTTTGGATGCCGCAATAAAATTCTTCAGAGCCGTGGCCGTAATCAATAATTCTAATTGGAAGATCAATTTCTGAGTGATTACAAGGTGAAGAGAATACAGTTATTTCTGTATTATTTCTAGAACGCAGCTCATTAATTAATTGTTGTGCAACAACGCTTCCTCCGCCTTTTATGTTCGGAGAGAATACTCTTTCGATATTATCTACTATGATTGCTACTTTTTTCATTTTTTAATTACTTCTTAAAGTATTTCTTTATTTTTTATCAATTCCAAAATCATATCTGGAGTTATGGACTTTATGCAGGGGGCATATATATCATTTTCGAGTTTTGTACAAATTCTATCACAACCTGTGTCGCATTGATAAGTGGGGCTTATAGAGTATCCTAATTCGCTGTAAGGTCCGCTTGCCAACGCCGGAGTCGAACCCATTATTCCTATTGTTTTTACTCCAAGAGCATCTGCCATATGAAGCGGTCCTGAGTCTCCTGAGACAAATATATCGGCTTTTGCAAAAAGTGCCGCACTTTCTTCAATGCTTAATTCCCCTGTAAAAAAAATTATATTTGAAACATTAGCAATTTTCTTGTGATATTCTCTTTCGGCCTTTGAACCGACCACAAATACCGTTCCACCGTATGTCTCAATCAGTTTATTTGAAAGATCTTCCCAGTATTGTAGTGGCCAAATTCTTCCCTGTCTGTTGTTATCATTTTCTCCGCCTGGATTTACTATAAAAAATGGTCTGCTATAGTCTTTTATTTTATCATCGATGCTCGAAGTAGCATTTTCTGATAAGTATAGTTTCAAATTTTTCGGCTTTTCAAGGTCTTCAAAAACCTCTTTGGCAGAATTGTAAAAGGCATCTACCGCATGGACTCTGTTTTTGCTTCTCAGAACAACTTTTTTAGGGTTGGCTACTGCAAGTATAAAGTTGTTGCGAATGGAATTTGACAGGTTTATTACTGCATCAAATCTTTCTTTTCTGAAAATCAGGCCAAGTTTGAAAAGATAAAAATAATTGTTCTTTTTTGAAGAGTCAAAAACATGGACTTTTTCAAGATTTTTGTCATTACAAAGCAATGGTGCACATAGGCTGGATGTCAAAAAATGGATAACTGCATCGGGATGTTTTTCTTTTATTGCCTGTTGAATAACAGAAGAATGGACAACATCTCCAATCGCTCCTAATCTGATAATTAAAATCTTTTTCGACATAAGTATTTCTCTACTCGACTTTAGAATTAATTATATCATCCAAAAATAAAATAACAAAAAGCTTCAAGTATTACTTGAAGCTTTTTATGTGTTGAAAAATTAAATTATTCTATAATCCAACCGCTTGTAAGGTCAACTTTTATTGGCTGTTGAAGCTTGATTTTAACTATTTTACCTTCTTTAAGGTTTACTTTTCCGCCTTTTATTATCGCTCTTATTATTCTTTCAAACCAGTTTCTTTCAGTATCTGTGTTTATGTTTCCTGTGAAACAAGCAGTTTGGCATATAGGAGTTGTTATCGTCTTAGTGTCCAATCCTAGTTTGCCGTTTCTTACGAATAACTTAGCAGGTGTTATGCTTGTTATTTCTCCGTTGATTTTACTGGTTTGTGCGATTAGGATGTAGTTTTCTTTAGACACAAGGTGCTTATTTGCTTGAGTTATGAAAATCTCACCTTTTTTGTTTACCTGACTCTTCAGTGAAGTACATAGCATCACAGGAATTTTTGTCCCAGCAGGTATTGTGGCAACAGTTCCATCGATAGTTACGCCTTTAAGTACTATGCCTTCGCCTTTTTTAGCTTTCATAGCATCTTGTAAGCTTCTGTTGGGATATTTTCTAGCTTCGATTTGCATATTGTACAATCCGGCTGCAATTTCAGCTCTGCTTATAGGAGAATCAGTATTTTGGTAAGTTCCTATAGCCATTCTTGCTCTGTGCATGCCTAATTTGTCAGTGTTAAGAGCAGATACCATTATATTTACTGCTTCTGACTTTGTTATATTGTCTTCAGGTCTGAACATATTATCAGGCGTGTTTTTGATAAGTTCAAAGTTAATCGCTCTTTGAATTACATTGAATGCCCAATGTTTATAGGGTACATCTTTGAATTCAAAAGTTTTTTTCAATGGAGCATTTTCTTGATGTAATGCTTTTAGAACCATTGTTGCAAATTCCGCTCTTGTAGCCGACTCGTCCGGCTTAAAGGTCCCGTCAGGGTACCCAACTAGTGTATCTTCATCCGTTAATGCTTGAATTTGCTTGTAGGCCCAGTGATTAGGCTGTAAATCAGAATAGTTTTTCGCTAATGCGTTTCCTGCCAACATTCCTACAACAACAAAAGATGCAAGTATCTTTTTGATGTTAATTTTCATTTCCACTTTCTCCTTTTTCGTCTTTCTGTGTATCTTCTTCATTGATATGTTTTATTTTACTATGCCAAAGAGCAATAAGTTCATTCAAAACGGGGATTGTTTCCTTATCTCTTGAATTTTCGATTACGTCAAGTTCAAATACTTTTTCAATTAATTCTGAAACTTTTGTATCTTTTATTGAGTAATAAACATGTTTTCCGACTTTTTTTTCTGATAAAATATTATGTAGCTTCAACAACTTAAGATTCTGAGATGTTCTTGGTTGACTTATGTTTAGAAGCTCGTGAATTTCGTTTACGTCTCTTGGTTTTTCAAGAATGAGAGCTAAAATTCGGAGCCTGTCAGAGTTGCCTAACACTCCAAAGAAGTCCGCAATCGATTTGAATATAGTACTGTATTTTTCACTTTGCATATAATTAACTTGATTTAATCTTCAAAAACCATTAACATATTATTAAATAATTATACGTTTATATATTATTTTGGCAAGCATTATTTTATGAAAAAGATATTAATAAAAATTCTTATACTACTCATATTCGTACCTCTATTCGAATCGGCATCGTTTGCGATGAGCAAAAAGGCTTATAAATATTATACAAATGCAAACAAATATTACGAAGATTATGATTTCACAATGGCGGCTATCGAGTATAAAAAAGCGTTGGAATTGGCTCCTGAAGAGCCTACCATATACTTTAAGCTTGCTTCGGTTTTCGTTGACGATCAGAAGTGGGACGAGGCACTTGAGTGTTACAAAAAAATTACCTCCCTAAAACCGCAAGACGGTTTTACTTATGTTAGTATGGGCGGAATATTAAGGACCAAAAAAGACTACGATGGAGCTTATAGTGCGTATAAAAAAGCAATAGATTTAATTCCTCACTACAGCTATTTGTATCTTAATCTTGCTCAAATAGAAGTATTAAGAGGGAACAGTAAAGAAGCGATAACTTCTTATAAAAAGTTTTTGGATGTGTATCCGGAAGACATTGAAGCTAGAAAAAGTCTGGCGTCTTTATATTTTAACTCGGGAGATAGCAAAAATGCTGTTGATGAGTATGAACTTCTCATAAAATATGCGCACGACGATTTTAGCGAATGGGAAAACTACGGTAAGGCTTTACTTTTAACGGAAAATTATAAAAAAATTCCAGAGGTCATTGTTCCTGCCATAAAAAATGATCCGGAAAATCCCTCTTTGAGAATTATTTTAGCGAATGCGTATTTGAACTTGGACCAGAAACAAAAATCGCTTAATGAGTTTATGAATGCTTTCAAGCTTGATCCTGAACTAGTTAATCTTCAATATAACATCGCAAGTTTAAATGAGGATTTGGGGAATTTTGATGAAGCCATAAAATATTATCAGGCATATATACAAGACGTCCCTGAAAGCGAATCAGCTTATTATAATTTGGCACTTGTTTATCAGAAAATGAAAGATTATCAAAAATCAAACGAAGTGCTGGGAAAACTTCAAACTATAAATGCTGAAGATTATAATGTTTTGAAAGAGATTGCAAAAAATTATTATTTTGCAGCCAACTATCCTGAAGCAACCCATTATTATAATGAAGCTTTAAAGCTTGTTTCAGATGATCCTGAATTGTTATATAGTCTTGCAACAGTGAATTATTTAAGTGCTGATTACAAATCAGCAGTGGAAAACTATAATAAGGCACTTCTGATAAAAGACAATGAAAAAGTTAAGACAGAGCTCTCAAAAGCATATTTTGCTTTAGGAGAAGAATATTTAAAAGAAGCCAACTATGAAAAATCGCTTAATCAATATGAAAAGGCTATAGAATTTAATCCTTCAGAGTTTAGGTATTATGTCTCATACGCAGATAATTTATACGCTCTTAATCAAACAGATAAAGCACTCGATGCATACAAAAAAGCTCTTGAAAACAACAAGAATAATTCAGAGCTGATAATTAAAATTGCAAATTTATACAGTGATATGGACAATCAATCTGAGGCGAAGAATTACTATCAAAATGCAATCGTTATTGAGCCTAATAATTATTCAGTAAGATATAATCTTGCAGTTATTGATTATGAACAGGGGAATTATAAATCTGCAAAAGAGCAATTCACAGCGGCTATAAAAACAAAGCCTGATTTTGCTCAAGCGTATTACATGCTCGGGATTATATATGATAAAGAAAAGAATTATCAGCAAGCTGAACAGAATTATAAAAAATTCATTTCTTTAAGCCCAAGTGATGAAAATATAAAACAAATCCAAAAAAGGTTAGCTGCAATTGAAAACGCAAGAAAAAAATGATAATGATGCTATAACTACTTCGCTGTCTGAACAGACAGATTTTTTTCCTGCAATTTTAAAAAATGACGGATCAGAAATAGGACTAAAGAAATCTTTCGTTTATTCTGTTTCTTGGCATATCGCAGGTTTTTGTGTCGTATGGATAGTTGTTGCAGTATTAGTGGCGATGGGAGTAAAACCTTTTTTCGAAGATAGTCAAAAAGATAAAGTCAAAGACATTGAATATATATTAAAAAGAACTCAATCAACCACAAGTACAGCTTCTCAAGTACAAGCAACTACTGCTTCTGAAAAAATGTCTACACCACAGACTAAACAAAATGAAATAAGGACACAAAAGAATAGTTCTTCCTTAAATCAGCCCAATAAAACTGATGATCATAAAAAAGCGAGCAACAGTATAAGCAGCGTAGTTGCTGATATCTCAGACGATTTTCCTATGGCAATACCAAAGATGAGGTCTCATTCAGTAGGTTCCTCTGGTTCTTCATCTGGTGTGCATTCTGCCACAAGTTCATCATTACAAAGCGATTCGAGTGGTATTGGCGGTGCATACTCTTCAAATGCTGCGTCTAGAGGTTCAGCTCGTGATGGTGATGCTGTTAAAAAGTCTCTTGAAGTATACGATATGACGCCTTATTCAAATGAACTGAAAAGGAATGTCAAGTGGAACTGGAAGCCGCCTAAAGGTAGCAGCGACAAAAAGGTTGAATTGTTTTTAAGAATCGCACGAGACGGTAAAATAATAATATTGAATATTAAAAAAACTTCAGAGATAGCGGAGTTAGATACATCCGCAACTGATGCTGTTCGCAAGGCTGCACCATTAAATCCTCTGCCTTCAGGCTACAAAAAAGGTTATTTTGATATAGTTTTGGTCTTTAATTACAACAATTTTTCTTTATCAAGCAGATAGTTTTGCAAATAAGGATATTGAAGCGGTTATTTAGATAAAAGTTGTTAATAATTCTTAAGGACAATGCTTTGTGATAGCAAAAAAATTGATTAGAAGTTATATAATATCGAAGAAGAGAAAAATTCGTTCATATTTTGTAAAAATCGGGACATGTTTATAAAAAAATGTAATTATTAAGTTGAGGTAGGTTTATATTATGAAAACGACTATGGATACTAAGATAAATACAGACAGTTCAGTGTTTAATCAGTTTATAAAACCTGATCCTAAAGTATCCGCGTCTAAGCCCTCTTTGCCAAGTCCTTCCATCTCTGTAATCGGTTCGCCTTCAACAGCGATAAACTATCCTCCGGCACCAATTGCTGCTGATGTATTTGAAAAATCTAATAAAGATAGCAAAAAGAACGTATTAAAACCAATAGTAATAGTAACTTCTCTTGTAGCAGTCGCCTCCGGTATAGCCTTGGCTTTAAAAGG
>JAEZLC010000081.1 GCA_023435965.1 Cyanobacteria bacterium OH_CDB_58
AATTTAAAGAAGCCATCGCAATCAAATAATCATAAAAGGCCTTACAGAAGAGGAAGAAAGCTGGCAACGTAAAGACTAACAGCAAAGTGAAAGCAGCCAGT
The DNA here is from genome assembly GCA_023435965.1 of Cyanobacteria bacterium OH_CDB_58. Taxonomy (GTDB): domain Bacteria; phylum Cyanobacteriota; class Vampirovibrionia; order Gastranaerophilales; family Gastranaerophilaceae; genus JAEZOG01. The sequence continues at coordinate 102 of JAEZLC010000081.1, forward strand.
ACGTTGTCAAAAATTACAAACTGCCTCATCAAAGAAGGGATATTTACAGCATACAGGTAAGTTATAAAAAATATAAGAATCAACCCGACTAATTGGCCCAAAACAGGAAATGCCAAATATTTCAAAAACAAATCCAGATTTTTGAAATACGTACCAACACCGCTAAAAAATATATTTATCGCACTCAAATACTTATTCTTTTCTCGACTCATAACAACCCTTAATTACTTTTATAATTACTTTTATAATTATTTTTATACTATTATTTGTAATAACATAGTATTATAAATTTCAGATTTTTAAAACCGTATTGACGCATAATGTACCAAACGACAAACGTTAAAACACTACATAGGAAAACGTTTTGAAAGATATAAAAGAATTATTAAACAGCTTTAATGAACTCAATTTTTTTGACGGGGTCGACCTGCATATACACTCAACTTGCTCTGACGGGAAAATGACTCCTGAAGAAATAGTCAAGGCTGCAAAAGAAAAAGGGCTCGAATATTTTTCCATCTGTGATCACAATACGGTTGAAGCATACAGTAATCCTACAATCCTGAACAACAAGTCAATAATTCCGGCAATCGAATTTGACTGCTGGTATCAAGGAGTCTTAATTCATATTTTAGGATACGGAATCGACACAAAAAACAAAGAAGTACTCTCACTCTGCGCAAAAGACAAGGCTGGCACAGAATCAGATATAACAAGATTTTTTTCATACAGACACCCAAAACAGGTCATTAAAGCTATAAAATCAGCCGGGGGAGTGGCAATTCTTGCACATCCTGCTTGCTACTGGACTATTTCACTGGACTGCTTCGTAAAAAGCCTTATAAGATTAGGATTGGACGGACTAGAGGTTTATTACCCTTACAAAAGACACAGAGGGATAATAAAGTTCCATCTTGCAGACGCGGTTAAAAGAGTTGCAAAAAAACACAACCTAATTCAAACAGGAGGCTCTGACACCCACGGTCATAGCTTGTAACATTATTTACACTTGTAAACCTTATTTTTCATGTGCTGTTTTATTGCCTTTGTTATTAGCAAATTAGGTTCTCTGTTGCAAAACTCATCCAATGTAGTAACACCTGTTGAAACCTGACCTTTTTCTATATATATAAGACCAAGCATTATCTCTCTCATCGGGTCATTTTTTTTCGCTTTGTATTCTTTAAGTTTAACGTCCAAAAGTCCTAAAGACTTATAGGCAGAAACAAGTGCCAGATAATAATCAAAGCTCAATGGATTTTGTATAATCGCTCTCTCAAAGCAAGGTTGAGCCATCTTTGGGTAGCCTATTTTCATGTATGTTCTGCCTAGATTACTGTAATACACCGCGGTAGCCTGAGTATTAGGGTTCAATCTTATGGCAATTTCAAATTCTTTTATTGCAGAATAATAATTTTCTTCTTCAAGGTAATTTACACCTTTGTTATTGTGAAAAAACGCGTTTCTTTCCGCATCGATTTTAAAAACCGCACCTGAAGAAAACAAACACAAAACACATATCAGAAAAGTATTTAATAACTTTTTCATAACAAGATTACTTCTTGTCCTTCTTTTGCCATAAAGCATTTATCGTATTGATTTTGATAGTGCTTCTCGATATTTGAAAGTTTTTCATCATTATAAGACGGGTCAAAGTGGAAAAACGCCAGTTGCTTAGCCTGAGCGAGCTTTGCACATTCTATCGCCATCTCGAATGTAGAATGACCGAATCCCTGCTTTGAACTGACAGGAGAAAGATAATCTTCACTGGTATATTGACTGTCATGGATTAACAAATCGGTGTTTCTCGCAAAAAGCCCCAGCCTTTTATCCGCACCCACGAAACATTCTTTATCCGTAGCATAAACCATAGTCTTATCTCTATATGCTATTTTATATATCATAACTCCATTTTGAGGATGAGAGCTGGATTTCATACAGCTTACAATAACCTCATCACCTTTCGGGATTAAGTCTTCAATAGAATTTACCCTTTTTAAAACGGGATTATTATTGTCTGGAGAAAACAAAATAACATCAGAGTCAGAAATATTTATTATATCTATATCTGACTTAATATCGTACAAGCTCAACGGGAAAGATTTTCCATACAAAAGCTCTGAAAGATTTTCTTCCAAGCTCTCTTCGTAGTCGCTGTAGCCAAATACATCTATTTTTGAGGTAAGAACATTTGCAGGAGTAAAGAATGTTAGCCCCTGAATGTGGTCCTGGTGTATATGACTGAGCAATATTGTTGCTTTAATTGGCTTTCTCTCAAACAAGTCGTCAGCAGAAGCTATATGCTCTCTCATAAGCTCGTTACCGAGAGAAATTATTCCGGTGCCGGCATCTAATACTATCAGGTGGCCACCAACACTGACCTCAACACAGGAAGTATTACCGCCGTATTCAAGAAAATTCTTATCAGGAGTGGGATGAGACCCTCTAGTCCCTCTGAACTTTATAACAAATCGGTCATTGTTTTCCTGCATATAACACCCGCTTTTTCAATAATATCAAGTATAATGATACTTTATTTATTATTATTTGTCCATAACGACTGTAGTTGTTCTATCAGATTCCTGACCGTAATAACTTGAACTTCCGAAAGTCATAAGTCTGGCCTTTGTTTGTAATTCTTTCAACCTTGTTTCGTAAAAATAAAAATCAAATACGACTTTATTTCTTTCACTTGTAACAGAAACCAGCCTGAACGCATTAGGGTAGCTTACAAGAGACGGTGAGGAAACGTGCAGAATATTATTCACCTTGGTTATCTTAGTTGTATGATAGTGGCCTGAAAATATCGCTATAGGAAACTTGTATTTATTCAACACTGCATTAAACTCATCAGCATTAAGAATCCTATGGTGAGATGAAGGAAACGGCTCTAAAAGAGGAAAATGCAAGAATATCAATACAACATCTTTTTTGGCAGACTTGAGTTCAGAATCCAGCCACTCCAACTGCTCCTGAGGAATATTGCCATTTGAAGAAATACCTCTGTTTTTAGCACCATC
>JAEZLC010000093.1 GCA_023435965.1 Cyanobacteria bacterium OH_CDB_58
AATAAATAGGTTATATGAAACATAAGTTTGATAAAAAAGTACTATCTGTGATTGTATTTACTTCTTCTCTGATGCTTTTGCTGATGGGCGTTATGTATGTGTCGTGGAGATGGGCTTTTACGTTAAACACTTATGAGTCTCTCTTTACCTCATTCTGGTCCTATGCTGTATTGGTGGGGGAGTTAATTACCTTACTGGTTTTCACAAATTTCAGTCTTGTTTTAATTAAGGCAGTAACGGCAGAAAAAATAACTATAGATAATAAGCTTCAGCAGGATTATACAAAAGATGTTTATAATGATAAAAATGAACTTGTTACGTTTAAAAATTATTGCCCTAGTGTTGCTATTTTTATTTGTACCTTGAATGAAGAGGCGGATTTATTGGCAATTACGATTTCTGGCTGTAAGAACATTGATTATCCCAATAAACAAGTATATGTGTTAGATGATGGCAGAAGAGAAGAAATAAAGGCTCTTGCCGAAATGTTGGGTTGTAACTATATAACAAGACAGACTAATAAAGGTTATAAAGCCGGAAATATAAACAATGCACTTTCTCAAACACAGTCTGATATAGTGGTTATTTTTGATGCGGATCATGTTCCTGCTTCTACGTTTCTGAGAGAAACCGTATACAATTTTATTGATTACAAGGTTGCTCTTGTGCAGACTCCTCAACATTTTTGTAATATAGATGCGTTTCAAAAAAATCTTGGAATTGGATATATATTAGCCAATGAACAGGATATGTTTTATAGAATAATTGAGCCGGGGTTGAGCGAGTATGGCTCTGTTTTTTGTGGCGGAACCAATATTCTTATTAGAAGAAAACATCTAGAAACAGTGGGTAATTTCCCGGAAAATAGTATAACAGAAGATTCTTTATTGGGGTTAATATTCCATAGTCAAAAATATAAGGTGGTATATTACAACAGACCCATAGCAATAGGATTAGCAGCATCTAGCTTCGACGAATACATGAAACAGCGTGCTAGATGGGCGAAGGGGAATGTTCAGATAATGATTAATCCAGAAAATTGGAAATATTATGGTATGCTAACTCCCCTGCAAAGGTTTTTTTATCTCTCAAGTGCCTTTTATTTTTTAACACCCATAGTAAGGTTGATTTTTCTATTCTCGCCTGTGTTATTTTTGTTTTTTGACGTTACACCTGTACTCGTTCTTTTTTACCAGATTATTGCCTTCCAACTCTGCTATTTCACATTAAAATTCGCATTTATTTTTACCAACTGTATAAGAATAAAAAATATAATATTTGCAGATGTGTATGATCTTGTTACTTCTCTATTCACTGTAGGAAGTATTCTTCAGGCCCTTTTGATTCCTAAATCACTTGCAAAATTCAAATTTGTAGTGACTCAAAAAAACTTAAATAAAACAGAATCGACTTATAAGTATAAAATACCCGTAATCGTTATATTTACAATACTTATAAGTGCTCAGCTGCAGGGCATATACGACCTTTTGTATGTTGATGTGTACAGTAAACTTGCTATAGTCGCAAATTTATTCTGGAACACTTTAAACATAATAGTTATGTCTTTTGCGATACAGGTGGTGGATGAAAAGCCTGAGAAAAGGTTTTATCAGAGAATTAAAGTTGATCAAAATACCGTTGTTGAAGATAAATATCATAACAAAATAAAAACACATATTGAGGATATTTCTCGTTCAGGAGTGAAGTTTTCTATTGAAAAAAATGACGGTGCCATTCCAATAGAAAAAAGCCTCAATATAGATATGTCCGGCCCAAAAGAAGAAATAGAGCTGATAAATTGTGAGGACGAACACGGGAAATATGTCTGTAAATCTGTCTTTAAAGATATGCTTAGTTTAGACAAGCCGGATAATATGAAGATTAAAAGATTAGATAAATTCGTCAGGTTTGTTTATAAAAAACCTGATGAATGGGATGAGTATTTTAAATAATGACTGGCATTTGTAATTTCGAAATGTAAGCTTAAAACTTGTTAATTTTGTTAAACAGTTGTGTTTATAATGGCAATTTATGAGATTTAGCAACTTCAATATAATATGAAAGTTTTATTCACTCCTTTTCTAAATATCAATAAAAACGAAAATACACATACAACCAAGCCTTCTTTAAAGTATCAGTATGGTCTTGCTCAGGATGTTGTATCCTTCGGTGCAATTAAAAAAAGTAAGTTAAATAATTACCAATTGTTGTGTGCTAATTATTTTAAAGCACCACTTGAGAAATTTAATACAAAAGAAGAGTTCAAAACCTGGACAAAAAATGAATTAAAAGAAACAATCAATCCTCAAAAATACCCTTGCTACAATGATTTTCCTCCTTATGAAATCAATGAGTCAAATACGAAAGAACGTACAAAACGACTTGAAGAGTGGAAGCAATATCTTTTGAATGATAAAGAAATGAAAGCTCATCCTGAACTGGCTCTATACATTGCTGATTCTATAACTAGAGACTTGTATCCCGAAACTAAAAATTTCCCCCCGCTTTTTGATAAGACTGCGATGCAATCAACAATTCAAGAGATTGATGATATTTTAAACTTGAATCCTAAAGCCAGCATTAGCTTTAAAAAGAAATATCAGGATATTTTAAGAACAAACATATTAAAAATTGCAGAAAAGATAGAAGATCCGACAACAGATAATAAAAATAATTATTGGGTAAGGGTGCCTTCTTTGTCTAATGATCCTGAAAATTTCGACCAGAATATAAAAATATTGAACGTACTCAGTGCCGAGGGATGGTGTACTAAAGGTCATTTTGCACAAGAATATATGCAAAAAGGAGATTTTTACATTTATATGGAAAATACTTCTCCTGAACTTTCTGTCAGGTTGGAAGGTAACATGATAAAGGAAGTCAGAGACAGAAATCATGACAGTAAAATTCCGTTAAGTTATTTTGAGCCTCTCTCTACTCTTATTGAAGAGCAAAGATTAAACGGATATGAGTTGGATCTTCAAGCACTCGAATATAGAAAAGGTATAGTAAATCTTGCAAAAAGCTTCATCCAGGACGATATAGACAGTAAAAATTACATAAACATATTAAAGCTGGCAGGAATAGACGCAAAATATGGCGATGACGGACTATTGGAACTTTCTAATTTTAAAAAGCCCCATTCTGATTATACATTTCAGGATTTAGGCATCAATGAAAATGAGATGTTCAAAAGTATTGGAGTTATTGATGGGTATGCTGATTTTGGTGGTACCCAAGTCACAAATCTGGGCAAGTTAAAAACAATAAACGGCAATGTTTCATTAGAATACAGTAAGCTGAGCGATATCGGAAATGTTGAAGTTAAAGGAAGAATTTTTAGAGA
>JAEZLC010000114.1 GCA_023435965.1 Cyanobacteria bacterium OH_CDB_58
CTTATGATGTCGGGATAATATACGACAGCGAATTAGGACTATTTGCAATTCCTTTCTATGCAACACTTTGCCAAATATTCGAAGCAAAAGATTACACATCAATTGAAGGCTATGAAGCTTGCTTGAGAAGCTTTTTGGAAAATGATAAAATCCCGCACAATATTATAAAAAGGGTTGCGGACAAATATTCAAACTTCATAGACAGAGTAAATGAGATACTAAAAACAAAATATACTTATGATGAATTAATAAACCACTACAAGGCAGACTCTTTAGAGAAAAAAATATTCTCTTCTACAAGTGTTCTTTATTCTTCAAAGGTTTTTGCAGACGTTATGGGTTTTGTTATAGAAAAAACAGAAACCACTGAAAAGCCACAATTTGAAGAAGTAGGCAGAAACGAACCCTGTCCTTGCGGAAGCGGTAAAAAATTCAAAAAGTGCTGTATGAGTGTATAAGAAAGATTATTTGAGAGAATTTCTCTCTTTTAACAAATGAGCTGCTCTATCAGCTATATCACACCTTACAAAGCCTAGTTCTAATGAGCGTTTTTGAACGTATTCAATCAGCTCAAAAACTTTGTGTTCTGGCTGTGATTTTAGTCTCTCCAGCCAGCTGTTTTCTATGTCGATAACAATAGAGAGTATATTATTTTCTTTGTTAAAATCCAGCCACGAATTTATTTCCTCAACTGTATCATTGACTTCGGGAATCAATATATACTTACTTATCACACTGCCGTACTCTTTTTGTGCTTTTGAATAGTTTATTAAATTTTCACATACCAATTTGTACGCATCTATTTGTTTTATTTTTTTGTATGTATGGGCAGATCCACTATCCACAGATACAACAACTGTAAGTTGTCCCGATGATATTCCTTTTTCGATTATATTAGAATATTTTAGTGCTGAAGAAGGCACTCTTATATTAGTAAAGCCATTGTCTAAAAGTAAATCAATAAGTTCATCAAACTCCTGAAGCATAGTAGGTTCACCACCACCAAAACCAATTGCACCACCCGGCTTCAATATTTTTTTATCGAGCATATCTTTTATTATCGGCAAGACATTGTATGGTTTCAAACTATTATACATCTGCTTATCATCTTCTGTATAGCAATATGTGCACTTGCAATTGCAGTGAGTCCAATGATCGAAGACGATATGCCTTACCTCATCAACCTGCTCCCACTCTTTTTCTTCCAAAAAGACACAACCGACGCACTCTGGAACAGTCTTGCCTGATTGTTGAATTTTTCTGTATTTCTTACGAAGGCTGAATAGTTTTTTCCAATCAATTTTTTCCCCATAATAATCCTTTATAAGAAAGGCATTTCCGCCTCCAGGGGCACTCAAATAGCAGCATAATTTAAGATTAGAACCATAGACGCCAAGGTCAAAGTCCAATCCGTATTCAATCCAGGGACAACTTACGTACTTTTTTGATTTTTTAAATATTTTATCCCAAAACATAACTCTATCAACAACTATTCTTTAAAATTACAATTTAAAAGTTTGCAGCTTCTTGTACATTTACTTATTCTATCTCTAAGCTCAAAAGCCTTTTCATTCACCCATAAGTCCTGAGGAAGAGAATTTCTCAAAGATCCAATTGGTTCAAAGCAGAAACAAATCCTAACATCACCATAAGGATCAATCGCAAAATTATTATACCCCACCTGGCATTCTAAATTCGATATGTCAGTTGGAGAAAGAATAAGTTTTTTAAACGCCTGCAATTGAGCATCACCATTGTAGATAGGATACCCCTGTTTTTTAAGCTCTATCATAAGATCTATAGCAGCTATAGCTTGATCTGTTATTGCATTAGAAAAACCACCAGTAGGCAAAATAGCATCTGGCGGAGGAATAAAAGCTTCTCCATTATCTAATAACTGGTAGCAGACCCCTATGCCTTCTTTTTTTGCAAATTCTGCCATAGGTCTTATTTCAGAAAGATTAGATGGCATAACTACCGTTGATAAAGATATCCACTTTCCTGCATTTCTTTTTTTGTTCAAATAATTAAGATTCTGTATTGCATCTACTGTTTTCTTAAAACTATCCTCTCTACCTCGAGAATCCACATGCAGTTTTGGGTTTTCAATAGCATTTAAGGAAAAAGTGATTGTTCTGAATGCAGAATTGATGAGCTGTTCTGCTTTATTTGGCAAAGCTAATCCGTTTGTTACAACATCAGGTGTAACCCCAATGCTTCTCGCATATTCTGCAATTTCAAAAATATCATTCCTTAAAAAAGGTTCCCCTCCGGAAAAAATAAAAGCATATTCGCCAACCCAGTCGCGGATTTTCAAAATTATATCTTTCCATTCCTGAGTACTAAGCTCATTTTCTATAACGTCAGACGAAGTCTGCCAGGCATTACAAGTAATACAGCGAGACTGACATCTTTGTGTGTTACTGAAGGAAAAGAAGCCGGGCTTCTTTATCTCCGCAAGATTATTCATTAATAGTTACCTTAAATTGTTTATTAATAGTCGAGATTAACTTGCGAGAATAAAACTATTTTATTTTTACCGCGTTTTTTAGCGTTGTATAAAGCATGTTCAGCGTATCTCACAAGCGTATTTGCGTTTTCATCTACATTTTCTAAGAATGGGAATGAAGAAATTCCACCAGATATTGTAATAGGATGCTTTTCTTCTTCTCCGGCAGGAATAAATTCCATTTTCTCAATTTCGCGTCTGAATCTCTCAGCAAATATGAATGCATTTTCTTCTGTAGTGTTAGGAAGAATCAAAATAAACTCTTCATCACCATATCTTGTCAAAACGTCTTCTTTTCTTACGAATCCGCTTAACATTTCCGCAATCTTTTTAAGAAGAACATCACCCCAATCATAACCGTACATATCGTTTACGACTTTGAAGAAGTCAATGTCTAAAAGAAGACAAGATAATTTTGTATCATATCTTCTTGCACGGGAAATTTCAGCTTCTAAACGCTCGTGTAAATATTTACGATTGTGAAGTCCTGTAAGTTCATCTGTTGTAGAAACAGTATTTATGGTTTCTTTAAGTTCTTTAATCTTTAACAAGTTTTTAATTCTAATCTCAGTTTCTAAGCTTGAAGCTTGGCGAAGAGCATAATCGTACGATTCGCCTCTTATAATAAGGTCAGAATATATTTTGTCAGCATATATTAAAGTAGGGACAGGAAACTTTGTAACCATAGCTACTTCTTTTACTTTAGCTTCAGGAACATCAAGAACTATCAAAGACGGATTGTATTTTTCAACTTCTTTAAGTTCTGTAATGTTTTTAATTCTTACATCATACTCATCGTTTTGTTTTAATAAAGCTTCAAGATCTGAAGAATTCTTTTCGCTAAAGATAATGATATTTCTCATAAACGTGTTCCTTTTTAAAAGTAATTTTAATAATATATTAACAAATTTTCCATTATTATACAAAATATTATAATATACTTAACAAATACTTTAAAAGAATTATAAAATATTCATCTATATGTTGTATAATAAAAGATGAAAATCGCATGTGGGGGGATAAATTTTGGCAAGACCAGTCTACAAGCCAAATACTAGGCATAGTTATGT
>JAEZLC010000162.1 GCA_023435965.1 Cyanobacteria bacterium OH_CDB_58
TATAAATACAACAAAAACCAATTTAAATGCTGAAAGATATGGAAATAAAGCCAAAAGCGATAACCCTATAAATTCCAAATCCAACTCAGCATTGACAAATTATTTATACAAAAATACACTGCCTGCAATTTCGTACAGGCTACCTTTCAGAGGAAAACCTCGGCATTTAGACATTCCTTATCACAATATCAATGCAGAGGAAGGAATTAAAATATACCAAAATTTGGCAAACGGAGAATATCTCAATGTCTTCGACGATGCAATGTTTCCCGATTACAAAAACATCAGACTTCACAACTATTCTTTTCTGGATAAAATTACAGATTCAAAAGAAAAAGAAAAATTTATAAACTACTACCAAAAACTTACCGGTTTTCCTGACCTAAAAGATGTGTCTGAAAGAATAGAAAGAGAATTTATAAAATCAGTAACAAAAGCTGAATACATCTTAAATACAAATAATAAAACAGACAAATATACAGCGATTTGGGCCGGATATAACCCAACCTGCTCAGTTGGCCATGGCAAAGCACTTCCGGGAAGTGATCTTGACGCGGCATACATAGTAATAAAGGGAGATGGAAGCGAGGATGAAAATTACCTTGTAAACAAATTCAAAACAGAATTATGGTTTGGAACAGACCAAAGAATTTTAAGTTACAACCATCCGGATGCTTTCCCTCAGGTTTTTACACTAAAACAAATCCAGGACATGTTTAATTCAGTTAATTCAAAAATACCTGAATATTCTATCCCTGAAGAGTTTAAAAATTCACAACTCGAACAAAAAAATCATTATTCAAAGAGTTACGTTAATGCAAACTTATATTTCCTTGAACTTTCAAAGCAGTATCAAAACAACAGCTGGGAAAGGTATTCGAAAGAAGATATAAAAAATTTCGGTTTTTTTGCAGAGTGCTTTAATGAAGGTAAATTCTTATACGATAAAGGTGGTACGTACAACAAACTAAAATCAAATTATCAAAATTCAGCATTCTTTAATTTGAGCAATCTTTCTCAGATAAAGGCGACAAAGAACCTTCAACTAAAACCGAAGATATCTTCTCGTGACGGAATAGACAAATATTTTAACAATCTGACCGTTGACGAAAAGTATGATTTAATAAAACATATAATCATGGCCTCTAGTGAAGACAACAATGGCTGTCAGGAATATTTCAACAAAAAAGAAGATTTATTTGCTCCGTTAATTAAAGAAATTACGTAGGTGTAAATGAAAATTGATTTGATTAGTCAATACAACCTTATGAGTAACAAAAGTTACCCGTATTATAATGCGGCAAATAATCAACAATCAACAGCAATATTAGCTACCCCCAAATCTGACCAGCTGCAACCACAGCAGATACAGGCATCTACCGCTCTTGCACAACCAGCAATTCAGGCCACAAACAAAATGTTAATGGCAGCAGGTGCTATAATATCTTCAATTACTGCCGCGATACTTTTAAAAAACACAAAGGGAATCTCTGAAGCTAGTGAAACATTACAAAAGTTTGCGGATGACATCCCTTACAAAAAAAATATACTGACCGCAATGGGTATAGACGCTGAAAGGCACGCTGATCTAACCTCAGTGGTCGGAAAACATGAATTTTTAACCATACTATCTGACCTTCAAGAAAAACCTGAAATGTTCAGCGTTGGTGGGGAATTATTTGACAATGTAAGAAAAAAAGTTTTTGGTGCTAACATGCACATACATACCCGTAATTCTGACGGAAAAATGTTTGTTTCACAGTTGCTTGATATGGCCAGTCGATATGCGGATAAATTTGCAGAAAAAAACAACAGACCTTTTGTTATAGGAATAACTGATCATGACACTGTTAACGGGTGCATTGAAGCTGTTAAATTAATATTAAAAGACCCTGCAAAATACAAAAACTTAAAACTAGTACTCGGAACAGAGACTAAAGTGCTATTTAGTTCTAAATATGGTGCAAAAGCAAGAGAGGTTGACCTCTTGTCATATTGCATAAATCCTTTTAATCCTGCAATAGCTAATTTGAACAAAAAACAGCTGTTACACTATCAAGACAACATAAGAAGTGCTATATCAAACGCGAATAAGACTTTTAAAGGTACGCTGGATAAGTATAAATTATCGTTTTCATTTGATGAAATGGCGAAGGTAAGACCTTCAGTTCTGGTGAGCCCTTGTAGTGTAAACTATTCAATAAAAGACTATATGCAATTCAGGCTCTTGTATGCAGATGCTGTCGAAAATAATCCTAGATTAGTTAGCTTTTTGAAAGAAAATAACACCAACATCTCAGACCTTGATTTTTCAATACCAGCTTTGAAAATCAGAGATGAAATTAAAGAACCTTATTGGCAAAACTACATAGTTGAAACAAAAAAATATTTAAAAGAAATCATATCTCAAAATAATCCTCAGGCAGACACAAGCAAAGTGGATAGTTACTTTAAAAACCCGAATGCAAGCTTGAAAAAAATTCTTGGTGAAATCGCAAGCGAAACACAAAATCCAAAATCAGGTTTGTTTATAAAAAAAGCTGAAAATATCAGTTTTGACGAAACTTTGCACGCATATTCTCAAATGAATGAAAGTGTTTCGGGAATTGCACATCCTTGTATTCCTTTGTCTCAAGAGATTGAAGATGGAAATAAAAATGCAAAACTATATCTTGACGATTTATTCAGTCAATTCAAAAATAAAGTAAAGCAAAAACAAATCATTTATGAAGGCTATTACCAAACTTATTGGGAAAATACAAAACAAGAGTGGAAAGATTATGCAATCGAGCTTGGAACAAAACACAGCTTTATAAAATCAGGCGGGCTTGATTCGCACTATGACAACATTTTCACTGATCAGTCATTCTTACCCAAAGAGTTGATCGAAGATCTTATTTACACTTAACATCGTCTAAAACCAGCATATTTCTCAACACCGGAAAAACACAGGTGCATCTATCAGAGAAACAAGGCATAGGCCTATCAAAGGCTTTAAAAGAGCCATCTAAGAGATTTCCGAGGCAAGTATATTCACCCTGGTTGTTATAACACCTGTTAACTCTTCCATCCCAATATATATTAAAAAATTTATACCCTGTATAACAATCAATACCTCTAACGTCTCTATCTTTTATGACGTCTATTAAAAGATTAGTTCTCAATGGCTTGATAAAAGCCTCTACTTCGGGAGAATAGTTGACATATTGACCATCGACCTTCAGATTCTGAGGATTGAACTTAACTCCGAGCCCGGTAAATCTATCATATAATTGTTTAATTATTGGATAATTTTCCTCAGTCAGCACTGACAAAACCATAAAATCCGACTCAGAATGTTTATAGGTATTAAAC
>JAEZLC010000217.1 GCA_023435965.1 Cyanobacteria bacterium OH_CDB_58
TTACACATCTTGGGAACTGTTTGCAGACAATTCTAAAGAACTTGAATGTGCAGCAAAAAGATATTATGCAGAAATAATGATGCCGTTTAGATCCTTCTCTGCAAAATATTTAAAATTGGTGAAAGAGATGAATGTAGAAATGATTCTTCCAAGCCACGGACCGGTGTACAACAAGCCTGAGTTTATATTCGACCTATACACAGAGTGGACAAAAGACAGCATAGATAACCTGGTTGTGATTCCATATGTTTCGATGTACGAAAGTACAAAAAAAATGGCCGATCATCTTACTAAAAAACTTGAAGAAAAAGGTATTCAAGTAATACTTTTTGATACTGTAGGTGAAGATCACGGGGAACTTGCAATGCATGTAGTAAATGCCGCAACTGTTGTACTGGCGGCCTCCATGGTTCTTGCGGGCCCACACCCAACAATGGTAACTACAGCATATCTTTTAAGTGCATTAAGACCAAAGTTCAAAAACCTTTCTATAATTGGTTCTTATGGCTGGGGAGGCAATCTTACAGGCAAACTTGAAGACATGTTCACACTATTAAAACCTGAAAAATTAGAATATGTAATAGTTAAAGGCTGCCCAAAACAAGATGCTTATGAGAAATTGGATGCACTGGCTGAATCTATTTACCAAAAACACAAAGAACTAGGGCTTTTATAATTAACAAAATTAAATATTTAAAGACCTTCTGGCAATTAATGATTTGTTTAAACTTTATACAAACATAAAATCAGAAGGTTTTTTTATGCAAATAAACAGCAATTACAACTCGATAAATACATCATATAAAAATACAAAATCGAATGCCGTAAACAACAGACAGCAGCCAGATAAGAGTGCGGAAAAGATCAAAAAAGACACCTATACCAGAAGCACACCTGAAGACAAACGATATTTGGATCACACAAGTGCTTACCATCAATATATTCAGGCAGTGTTGACTTCTTCTGCAATAAAACACAAAAGAGAACTGACAGCGAGCGAAGAATTAAAACTTGAGCCAGAAAAAGAGTTCCCGTCCCCAGTTGAGAGTTGTGAATGTTCAAACCACACTCACAATAATGAAACCCATTCTTACAATCAGGACTCAAATCCTGAGAAAAGAGACACTGAGGAATTCATTGACGTCGAAATCGAAGATTAAGAAATCCTTGTCAAAAGATCGTTATAAACATCAATGGCTTGATGACAGATAGGAAGTTTTCTTTTCATAAGGCTTTTTATTGTTATCTTAAAACATTTCAGCAAAGCTCTGTCCAGATTGTCGTGCTTATAAAGGACTTTACAAATTTTGCTGCGGCACTCATCTTCTCGTGTTTTTTCTTCTATTTTATCTGCTAGATAAATGATTTTCTCAAAATCACTCATCCCGACTCTTCCTAAGGTATGCCACCTTATTGCAGATAATATCTCCCCATCATTTATCTTGAACTGAGTATTTGCTATATACGCACTTGCCGGAGCATGCCAGGTCTTAGGATTTAAAAGTTCACACGGTTCATAAGACTTGTACTTATTTTGTATGATATCAAGCAATGTATCATTAGGAAGGCATTTTGCACAATCATGAAGAAGTCCCGCAATTTTTGCCTTCTCTTCGTCTAAAGAAAACTCTTTTGCAAGCTGCTGTGCTTTTTCCATCGTTCCGATAGAGTGTAAATATCTTTCCTGATTAAGATTATCTTTTAACCAGTTTTTTATTTCTTCAATACTAAATTCGGTATAACTCATTTTCTTGAATATATCTTTCTACTTCCAATGGGACATCATCTGAAATTGTAGCACGATTTCGGACTTTTTCTCTTATTGAACTGGATGATATTTCCAAATAAGGCATATGAGTGAGCTTGTAAGAATATCCTCTTT
Source organism: Cyanobacteria bacterium OH_CDB_58 (assembly GCA_023435965.1). Lineage (GTDB taxonomy): Bacteria > Cyanobacteriota > Vampirovibrionia > Gastranaerophilales > Gastranaerophilaceae > JAEZOG01. The sequence continues at coordinate 1,883 of JAEZLC010000217.1, forward strand.
CATAAAGTCTCTTAAAAGGCAATTCTTCGAATTGATTTTCTCTAACAAACAATATAAAATCCACAAGTTCTTTTAGTTTATCAGCCTGATGCCAAGATTCTATATGTTGAAAAGCATCCGTACCGATTATGAAGTTAATTTTGCCAGTTATCTTATACAAAGTGTACAGTTCTTTTATAGTGCAATATGTGTATGATGGGGCATTTCTTTTATACTCAATTTCGCTGGATTCAAAAAAAGGAAAAGGTTCAAGTGCCAAATTCAGCATATTTAACCTGTGAGTGGCAGATGCATCATCATAGACAAAATTAGTTTTATGCGGAGGTCTAAAGGCTGGTATAAAAATTATTTTGTCGAAATCAAAATTAGAGTGGACAAATTTTGCAACCTCAATATGTGCATTGTGGATAGGGTTAAAGGTCCCCTGATAAACACATAATTTCATTATCTGATAACCACATTCTCAAAATGGACTTCTTGTACAACTTCTAAAATTCTATTTAGGAACGCTTTGTATCTATCCCTGCTTGCTTCACCGGAAAGTACGATATCTGCCTGTTCTCTGCAAGGTCTTATGTATACTTCTGCTTTTTCCGATGCATTATCATAAATTCTTTTTGCGGACTCTCCCAGCCCTCTTTCTTCTGCTCTTACAAAAAATCTATTTGACTGAACATCCTTCGTTACATCAACATATATCTTAAAGTCGAATGCATCTTTGATTTTTTCCGTAAGTGAAAATAATCCTTCTGAAATAACAATTCGAGAAGGATTAGCTAAAGTATGATTATCAAATCTGATTGCAGTGCCTGACATGTCGTATTTTGGAAGCATAACTGACTTACCTGACAATAATTCAAAAATATGTTTCTTCATAAGCTCTAACTCTAAAGCTTGAGGAACGTCTAAATCATAATTTTTTGCAAAGTTAGAAAAACTTCCTGCAGCTTTTACCATTTCTGATCGGTCAAAATAATAATCGTCTGTGTTAATTCTGGTAATCGCATTTTCTATTTCAAATTCCTGAGCAAATGATTGAACTGTATCAATTATATCGAGTGCTACAGTAGACTTGCCACTGGCTGTTTCTCCGGCGACGCCTATAGAAGCTGCTCTATCAATCGAGCCTGATAGAAACATTGCAATTTTTGTTATGACTGATTTATTAACTTTCAAAAGAATAGGATTGAAACTTGATAATTCGTCCTCGAAAATTTCAAATAATTTACTTTCGATATATTTAAAGTGACGGTTAGGTGAAAAAGAACTAATGGATGCCTTTTGTGAAATTGTATTTTCAATTGTACTTAGTGTACT